>JBMSSR010000233.1:0-4413 GCA_049424465.1 Ilumatobacteraceae bacterium | reverse complement strand
TGCGATGGTTCGGGAGACTCTCGATCAGGCACCGAGACTCCAGACGTATCCATGAATCCCTGCATTGGCCAGGTGGGTCGTTCCGTCAGGAACCTCGACTCGAGCGACCGTTCCCGCCGGTACGGTCACCGACAGGTGCCCCTCTGCTCCCTCGATGTGCCAGGCAACGTCAATCCTGCCGAATGGCGAATCGTGCCAGGTGCTGGCTCTGGTGATCCCGCCGCCTGGCCGAGGGGCGACGCGGAAAGCTCTGTAGCCGGGTTCGACGATCTGTAAGCCGGCCACATAGCGGTGCAGGAACGAGATGACAGCGCCCTTGCTGTAGTGGTTGAGCGACCCTTCGCCGTTGCTGTCCAGCCCCTCCCACTGCTCCCAGATCGTGGTGGCGCCGTGATCGATCATGTACAGCCACGACGGCGCGCTGTCCTGGAACAGCAGCTCGTACGCGACGTCGAGATGACCGTGGTCGGCGAGCACGGGCAGCAGGAACGGGGTCGCCAGGAAGCCGGTGCCGAGGTGGGTGTCGGCGTCGCGGATCATGCGCACGAGGTCGTCGGCGGTGGACTGCGCCAGCTCGTCGGGTAGCAGCCCGAACGCGAGCGCCCGCACCAGGTTGGCCTGGGTACGCGGTTGCACGTGCCCGTCGTGGATGAACTCCGTCTGCCACGCAGTGCGCACGGCGTCGGCCAACGCCGCGTAGTGCTGCGCCAGTTCAGACTCGCCGACAGCGTCGGCCAAGTGGGAGAGCTCGAGCGCCGAGCGATGGAGGAACGCGGTGGCGGTCGGTCCGTGGTCCATTGTCAGCACACGGCCGAAGCGGGCGGCCGGGTCTTCGTCCGACGGCTCGGTCCATTCGCCGAAGTGGAATCCGCTGTCCCAGATGAACTGTTCGTGGGGGAGTGGCTCGGGCCGCGCGGCGACGCGTTCGGGGTGCCGGCCGGCGGCGGCGCGTTCCGCCGCGTAGTCCACCCAGCGACGCATCGAGTCGAACTGCGCGTGGGCGACGTCGGTGCGGCCAGTGGCGAGGTAGAGCTCCCACGGGACATGACAGGCGGCGTCGCCCCAGCCGGCCGAGCCCTGCGCGCCGGCCCAGATCGCGTTCTCAGCGAGCGTGAAGTCGTGCGGGTCGGGGATGACGTTCGACACCGCACCATCGGCGCGCTGCTCGGCCGCGAGGTCGAGCAGCCAGCGGGCGGAGAAGTCGGTGACGTCGTACAGGTAGGCGGCGGTCTCGACGAACACCTGCCAATCGCCGGTCCACCCGGCGCGTTCGCGCTGTGGGCAGTCGGTCGGGATGCCGCATGCGTTGCCGCGGAAGCTCCACACTGCGTCGTCGTGCAGGCGGTTGATGCGGTCGTCCGAGCACGAGAACTCGCCGACCGGGCGAAGGTCCGAGTGCACCACGATGCTGGTGATGGACGCCGGGTCGAGCGGGCCGGGGTGTCCGTCGACGCGGACGTAGCGGAAGCCCTTCGTGCTGTGCCGCGGCTCGAACGTGGTGCCGTCGCCAGCGGACACGACGACATCGGTCTGGAACGGCCGGTCCGGGAACTTGTCGGCGTGCGACACGTTCCGCTGGTCGACATCGCCTGTCTCGTCCAGCCGTTCGCCGTGGGTGATCGTGAGGGTCGTGCCGGTGGGCCCGAGGTCGGTGAGGCGCACCCAGCCGTTGCTGTTCTGCCCGAAGTCGACCACGTGCCGGCCGGGCGCGATCTCGCGGATCGTCACGGGAGCAAGTTCTTCGACGCGGCGGGTCGCCGGCCCCGATGCTTCGACGAGGGTGTCGACGCCGTGGTCGACGACACGCACCGGATCCCAGCCGCTGCGGTCGGTTCCCGCCGAGGCCCATCCGGCGACTCGACGGGCGAGGTCGTGCACTTCGCCGGCGATCATGTCGGCGGCGAGGACGTGGCTGGGCGTGGACCGCCACGTCCCATCGGTGGCGACGACGACGTGCTCGCCGGACACCAGCGTCATGTGCAGTTCGGCCAGGAACGCCGTGGTGGATCCGTACGAGTCGGTGCGTCGGGCCGAGCTGTGCTGCCCGCGCCACCACCCGTCGCTCAGTAGTGCGCCGAACGCGTTGGCGCCGTCGACCAAGACGTCGGTGACGTCGAACGAGTGCACCTGCAGCCGGTGGCGGTACGACGTGAAGCCGGGCAGCAGCTCCTCGTCGCCGACGCGCGTGCCGTTGACGAACAGCTCGTACAGGCCGTGAGCCGTGGCGCGCACCGTGGCGGACACCACCGGCTCGGCCACCGAGAACTCGGTGGTGAGATGATGCGCAGGCCGCTGGCACACCTTCGGCGGGTCGAGTTGCTCGATCGGTTCGATCCAGGCGGCGTGCTTCACGAGGGCAGGTCGGCTTCCTCGTAGTGGGCGACTCGCAGGACGCCCGCCTGGCAGAAGACGCCCGCCACGCGACCGGTGAACGACCCCACCACTTCGGCGGACAGGTAGCGACCGTCGAACGTCGCGATGACCGTTCGCTCGCCGCTCGTCTCGACGATGCAGTCGATCAGGTCGGAGGAGACCGCGGCGCTGGACCACCGCCGCGGTGCACGCATCTCGAACACGAGCGTCGCCGAGGTGCCGGTGAACGGCACGGCGTGCTCCTGGCGGATACCGGGCAGTACGGCGCGTGCCACCACGCGTCCGGGCTGAAGCTCGATGTCGTAGTGGTTGCGTTCGTCGAACCGCAGCGAAACGCCACCGATGGTGTCGTCGGTGCCGGCCTCGACACGGGCGGCGATGCGGGCATCGAGACGCGTCTGGCGGCGCCCGACGAACGTCGGCACCTTGTCGTCCATGGTGCGTCCCTCGCCCTCGAGGACGAGGCCGTCATCGCAGCGGGCGACGTCGTGTGCGAACCGGCGAACCGCGACCCAGTCGTGGCCCAACACCGGGCCGTCGAAACGGTCGACGAACCTCGGCAGCGTGGTGCGCCCGGTGGCGTCAACGGGTTGGATCACCGGCCAGCCGTCCTCGTCCCACGTCACGCGTGTGGTGAACGTCTCCCGTCCCAGCGAACCGAACGCTCGGGTGCTGCCGCGCACCCACACGCCGAGCAGCACCAACTCCCATTCGCCGTCCGGCCGCTGGACCAGGTCGCCGTGCCCGGTGCACTGCACCGGCCGGTCGGTGCCGCTGGCGGTGAGGAGCGGGTTGTGTGGGCACCCCTCGAACGGACCCATCGGTGACGTCGAACGCGCGACGGAGATCGCGTGACCGCGTTCGTTTCCGCCTTCGGCGATCAGCAGGTACCACCAGCCACCGATGCGGTAGAGGTGCGGCGACTCCGGGAAGATCAGCCCGGTGCCGGACCACAACGACCGCGGCTCCTCCAGTACCTGCCCCGTCGAGAGATCGACGCGCACCTGTTGGACACCGAGGTGCTGCCCGAGTTGCGGCCCGCTGACCTGCAGGCCGGAGTACGTGAGGTAGCAGGTGCCGTCGTCGTCCCACGCGAGGTCGGGGTCGATGCCGTGGATGCCGATCGGCAACCCGTCGCTCCACGGCCCGGCCGGATCGGTGGCCGTGAACAGCACCGTGCCACGGCCGAACGTGTCGGTGACGATGACGTGGAAGCGGCCGTCGTTGAAACGGATCGTCGGCGCCCACGCGCCGCCGCCGGTCGGCACGCCCTCCACGGCCCGCTGCCCCGGTCGGTCTGCCACGTGGCCGACTGGAGTCCATGTCTGCAGGTCGTCGCTGCGGTGCACCGGCAGCCCTGGGAGGTACTCGAACGTCGACGTGACGAGGTGGTAGCTGCCCTGCGCGAACACCACCGACGGGTCCGGGTGGAACCCGGGGAGCGTGGGTGTGGTGGGCATCAGGCGCTGAGCCGTTCCACCATCGTGTCGACGTACTGGCGGACGAGGGTCGCCATCGACACCTCGCCGTCGGAGAAGAAGTACTGCAGTCGCGCGCCATCCATCACCGCGAGGAACAGTCGTGCCTCGGCCTCGATGTCGACCCCGTCGCGCAGTTGACCGCGGCGACGTGCTTCCTCGAGGGCGGCGACGGCGTCGGAGTTGGCGGTTTCGTACCGCGTGCGGAAGTAGGTGTTGATGCGTGAATCGTCGAGCAGGTGCTCGGCGCTGAGGATCGTGTGCATCGCCGTGATGGGTGCCTCACGCTCCATCAACTCGCCCCAGTCGCGCATCGCACGGATGAAGTCGAGCCCTCCCAAGTGCCGCCGTTCCTCGAGCACCGCCTGCAGGGCGATGTCGGCCGACTTCATCACCGCGAAGAGCAGATCCTCCTTGGTGGGGAAGTGGTACAGCAACCCAGCGTCCGTGACGCCGGCGTCGGCTGCGATGGCTGCGATCGTGGCCGAGCGGTAACCCTCGGCCCCGAACCGGGCGGCGGCGGCATCGATGATCGCCTGCCTGGTCCGCTGCGCCCGTGCCT
>JBMSSR010000232.1:0-4413 GCA_049424465.1 Ilumatobacteraceae bacterium | reverse complement strand
TGGGGCAACAGCATCTACTTCGGCAAGATCGTGCCGCTCATCGGCGGCCTCCTCAGCGACGGCGCGGCGTACCGGTACCTGCCGCGCAGTGTCAGCTACCTGCCGCCACGCGAGCAGCTGGTCGAGATGCTCCGCCGCGCCGGTTTCGACGACGCGCTGCACCGCCAGCTCTCGGGCGGCCTCACGCAGCTGATGGTCGGTACCCGGCGCTGACATGCGCGCTCGATCGATCCCGCTCGACGACCCCCGCCTCGCCGCGACCGGGGTCGCCACTGCAGCGCTCGACGACCTCGCCGGTGGCGACGGCTTGCTGTTCGTCCGTGATGGCCGCGGTGTCGCCGGCAGGGGCATCGCACTCGAGGTCGAGGCTGACGCGGCAGCGACACTGCTCGCCTCGCTGCCGCACGAGACGCGTCTCGACGGCGTCCGTCCGCTCGCCATCGGCTCGGTGCCGTTCGAGCCGGGCGCACCGTGCCGCCTCGTGGTCCCCACCATCACGGTGGCGCGACTCGACGACCGGCCCGCCGCGCTGACCGTCGTCGCCGACGACCCCGACGAGGCACTCGCTCACGCCCTCGCCGACGACTGGCTGTCGCCGCGCCCCGCGCCGCAGCCCCGCGCCCAGGCGTTCCGCGTCCAGCCGGTCCTGCCCGTCGAGCGGTACCTCGCCGCCGTCACTGCGGCACGCGATGCGGTCCGTGACGGTGCACTGACCAAGGCGGTCATCGCACGCGAGCTCGAGGTGAGCAGCACCGACCCGATCGATGTGCACGCGGTGCTGTTGCGCCTGCGCGCGACGTTCGGGCGGAGCCACCGCTACAGCATCGACGGATTCGTCGGCGCATCACCCGAGCTGCTCGTCGAGGTACGCGACCACACCGTCCGGTCGCACCCGCTCGCGGGTACCACGCCGCGTACCGGCGACCCGGACACCGATCGGCGCGCCGCTGACGAGTTGCTGGCGAGCGAGAAGAACCAGGTCGAGCACCGGGTCGTCATCGACATGATCCACGACACGCTGCTGCCCTGGTGCAGCTTCCTCGACTGGGAACCCGAGCCGAGCATCGTCACCGTCGCCAACGTGCAGCACCTCGGCACGGCGATGGAGGGCCACCTCAGCGACCCACGCCCCGACGTCATCGAGCTCGTCCGAGCGCTGTCGCCCACCCCCGCGCTCGGTGGGTTCCCGCGCGACGAGGCGCTCGCGCTCATCGCCGCCACCGAGGGCTTCCGGCGCGGGCGGTACGGCGGTGCGGTCGGCTGGGTCGACTCGGCCGGCGACGGCACGTGGGCGGTCGCGATCCGCTGCGCCGAGTTCTCGCCTGACCGGCGGACCGCGCGATTGGTCGCCGGCGGTGGCATCGTCGCCGACAGCGAACCGCTCGCCGAGCTCGCCGAGACGCAGGCCAAGTTCCAGGCGATGCTGTCGGCCATCGTGCGCGCCTGACCCGACGCCCGGTCGTCAGCCGAGCGCGTCGGCAACGGCCCGGTACAGGCGGTCGTGGTCGGCGACGTTGCGCTCGCGCTCGGACGTCACGCGCACCACCTGCACCGACGGGTCGGCGAGTGCGGCCCGCAACGCGTCTGCCGTCGACACGTCGACCGCGCCCAGCCCGTGTGCTCGGGCGACGCCCAGCACGTCGGTGCCGTGCGGCGTGCCGAACAGCTGCTCGAAACGATCCCCCGGCAGCGCCGTGGCCTGTGGCAGGAACGAGAAGATGCCCCCGCCGTCGTTGTCGACGACGACGATCGTGAGCGGCAGGCCACGACGGGCGAGTGCAGTGAGCGACGACTGGTCGTGGCAGAACGCGACATCACCCAGCGCGACTACCGTCGCCCGTCCACCGGATGCCGCCACCCCGATCGCGCTGGCGATCACCCCGTCGATGCCGTTCGCGCCGCGGTTCGACAGCACTGCGGTCGACGATGCTGCACCGAACCACTCGATGTCGCGGACCGGCATCGACGACGACACCACCACCGTGGCGTCCACGGTGCTGAGCACGCGGCCGACGCCGGGCTCGGTGATCGTCGGCTCGGCCGACAGCGCTGCATCGAGTGCGGCCTGCGCAGTGCGCTCGGCGTGATGCCACCGCGCCGCCCACGGGGTGCCGCGTGCTCCTTGCACGTCCGCCGCCGCGGGCGAGTCGAGCATCGCCTCGATCCAGTCGGCCGGTGCCGCATGCACTCGATGAGTGATGAAGCGGAGTGGGTCGACAATGCGCTGCGGTGCGTGCACCTGTACGTGGACGGCGCCCGACGCCTGCAGCCACTGCGACAGCACCTTCGAGGCAGGCGGCTCGCCGAGATGCAGCACGACCTCGGGGCGGTGGTCGGTGGCGAACGGCGCGTGGCGGAGGATCGGGTCGAACGCGCACACCGCACCGTCGAGCGACCTGCACCCCGACCGCGGATCGGCCAGCACCGGCCAGCCGAGGAGCGTGGCCAGTCGATCGACGACTGCCGCGTCGCCGGCACCGCGACCCGCGACGATGACGCCAAGGACGGCGTCGAGCACGCCGAGCGTCTCATCCGGCGACAGCGGGCTGAGGAGTGCCTCGTCGGGCGACGTCACGGCGTCGATCGCAGGAGGGAGCGGCCCGATCGTGCCGACGAGCGGCTCGCGGAACGGCAGGTTGACATGCACCGGCCCGGCGTCGACGCCGGTGGCGGCGCGCCACCAGTCGGCGGCAGCGCTGCGCCACGTCGTCCGCTCGCGCTCGTCAGGAACACCAGCGTCGACGAACTGGCGAACGGCACCGCCGTACAGCTCGACCTGGTCGATCGTCTGCGGCGCTCCGATGCCGTGCAGCTCGGGGGGCCGGTCGGCGGTCAGCACGATCATCGGTACGCCCGCGAGGTCGGCCTCGACGACCGCGCCGTGGAAGTGCGTCGCAGCCGTGCCGCTGGTGCACAGGAGGACTGCGGGCACGCCCGACTCGAGCCCGATACCGAGGGCGATGAACGCGGCCGTGCGCTCGTCGTGTGCCACGTGCACGCCGACCCGACCGTCAGCAGCGATCGCCAGCGCCATCGGCGTACTCCGCGAGCCCGGGGCGACGACTGCGTGGCGGAGCCCCATCGACACCATCTGGTCGATCACGGTCGCGCAGAACGTCACCTGCACATCGGCCGGAGAGGGCTGCGCTGACGTCACGTGCGTCACGATACGGCCGTATCCTCGGCGGAGTGGCACCCGTCGACAGCACCGCTGCACCTGCCGTTCGCCCCGTCGTCTCGGTCGAGGTGTGGAGCGACGTGGTGTGCCCGTGGTGCTACATCGGCAAGCGCCGCTTCGAGCAGGCCGCTGCGGCACTCGCGGACGAGGTCGATCTCGAGATCGTCTACCGGCCCTACCAGCTCGACCCCACTGCACCCATCGATGCACCCGTGCCGGTCTCCGAGGCATATGCAACGAAGTTCGGCGGCCCGGAGCGGGCAGCGCAGATCATGCAGCACGTCACCGGCATCGCGGCGGGCGTGGGCCTCGAGTTCCGCATGGATCTCGCGCTGCGCGCCAACACGCTGGCCGCACACCGACTGCTGTGGCTCAGCGAGGCGACAGGCCACCAGACCGCGCTGAAAGAGCGTCTCCTGCGCGCGTACTTCTGCGACGGCCAGGACGTGGGTGATCACGATGTGCTCGCCGCAAGTGCCGCTGACGTGGGGCTCGACGCCGAGCGCGTGCGCGGCTTCCTCGCGTCCGGCGACGGCGCGGCCGAGGTGGCGCAGTTGCTGCAGACGGCCCGCGACGCCGACATCACCGCGGTTCCCACGTATGTCGTCGACGGCCGCTGGGCGATCCCCGGCGCGCAGGATGCCGACACCTTCGTCAACGTGATCCGCCGCATCGTCGAGCAGCGGCGCGCAGTCGAGCCCGCGGGGTGACCGTGCCGGCCGGCGCGCGCATCGAGCCGGGCACGGCGGGCGACGACGGCGTCGCTGCCGTCGAGTGGTCGACGGTCGAGGCGCCGCTCGCGACAGTGACTGCCGGCACGGGCAGCACCATCGTGTTCGTCCACGGCTTCACGCAGACCGGTCAGTCGTGGCGGCCGATCGCCGAGCACTTCGTGCGCCACCACCATCGGTGTGTGCTCGTCGACCTGCCGGGGCACGGTGGCTCGACGGACGTCCGTGCCGACCTGCCGAGCAGCGCGTCCCTGGTGGCTGCGTCGGTCGCGTCAGTCGCCACCACTGCGACCTTCGTCGGCTACAGCCTCGGCAGCCGGGTCTGCCTCCACCTCGCCGTGGCGCACGCCCAGTTCGTCGAGCGCCTCGTGCTCGTCGGCGCGCACCCCGGCCTCGAGGACGACGCCGACCGCGCCGACCGACGAGCGGCCGACGAGCGTCTCGCCGAACGGGTGCTCGCGATCGGCGTGCTCTACCAGGGCGGCTTCTCCGTCTTCGCGTGGC
>JBMSSR010000231.1:0-4418 GCA_049424465.1 Ilumatobacteraceae bacterium | reverse complement strand
GGCAACGACGACGCCATCCGCGCCAACGCGCTGATGTGCCACGTCATCGCCGAGGCCGTGCTCGAGGGCCGGTTCGTCGCCAACAAGCGCAACCCGCAGGCTGCCCCCGCGCAGCGTTCGGTCGAGGACGAGGCAGCGTTCGCTGCCGCCCAGGCCGATGCCCGCCGTCAGGCCGCTGCCGCCCAGGCCGAGCGCGACGCCCGCGTCGCCGCGGCCCGCACCGCCGCCGCACCCGCTGCCGTCGAGGAGGCCTGAGCCATGGCATTCACCGCCAAGGACGTGCAGTCGCTCCGCCAGGCCACCGGCGCCGGCATGATGGACGCCAAGAAGGCCCTCGAGGCCAACGACGGTGACATGGAGGCCGCCAAGCAGTGGCTGCGTGAGAAGGGTCTCGCCGCCAGCGCCAAGCGCGACGATCGCGAGAACACCCAGGGTGTCGTCGCCCTGCACCTCGCCGGCTCGGTCGGCAGCATCGTCAAGCTCAAGTGTGAGACCGACTTCGTGGCCGGCAGCGACCAGTTCAAGGACTTCGCCGACGAACTCGCCCAGCTGGTGGCCGCCAAGGGCGAGGCAGCGGTTGCCGAGCGCACCGACAAGCTCGAGGACCTGAAGATCACGCTGAAGGAGAAGATCGAGCTCGGCGAGGTCGTGCGCTTCGAGGCCGCCGCCGGCAACGTGCTCGACAGCTACGTGCACCTGCAGGGTGGTCGCGGCGTCAACTGCGTGCTCGTCGAGATGTCGGGTGCGAGCACCGAGCTCGCCCACGACGTCGCCGTGCACATCGCGTTCGCACGCCCCAAGTACCTCACCCGCGACGAGGTGCCCGCCGACGTGGTCGAGCACGAGCGGGCCACGCTCGAGACGCTCAGCCGCAACGAGGGCAAGCCCGAGGCTGCGCTGCCGAAGATCGTCGAGGGTCGCCTCAACGGCTTCTTCAAGGACGTGGCGCTGCTCGAGCAGGCGTACGCCAAGGACGACAAGCAGACGGTGCAGCAGATCATCGGCTCGGCGTCCATCGTCCGTTACGCGCAGGTCGAGATCGGCTGATCCGGATGGCCTCACCGCGGTGGAAGCGCATCGTCTTCAAGCCGTCAGGTGAGGCCTTGGCCGGTCCTTCCGGTCAGGGACTCGACGCCGACACCCTCGCGGCAACGGCACGCGAGATCATCGGTGTGCGCGAGATGGGTGTCGACGTCACCGTGGTGGTCGGCGGCGGCAACTTCTGGCGCGGCCGACAGGGCGCGATGACCGGGATGGACGCCACGCAGAGCGACCACATCGGCATGCTCGGCACGGTCATGAACGCCCTCGCCCTGCAGGACGCGCTCGAGCGAGCCGGACAGGACACCCGGGTGCAGAGCGCGATCGAGATGCCGCGCATCGCCGAGCCGTACATCCGCCGCCGCGCCATGCGCCACCTCGAGAAGGGCCGCGTCGTCATCTTCGCCGCCGGCACCGGCAACCCGTTCTTCACCACCGACACGGCCGCCGCCCTGCGCGCCGCCGAGATCGACGCCGAGGCCCTGCTGAAGGGCACCCATTCGGGTGTCGACGGCGTGTACGACGCCGATCCGCGGGTCGTGCCCGACGCCACGAAGTACGACGAAGTGTCGTACATCGAGGTGATGACCAAGAACCTGAAGGTCATGGACGCCACCGCGATCGCCTTCTGCCGCGACAACTCGATCCCCATCGTGGTGTTCGACATGTCGGCCCCCGGGGCGCTCACCCGCATCCTCGGCGGTGACCGGGTCGGCACCATCGTGCAGGGCTGACCCTCCCGCCGGGCCGGCCACCCCGCCAGTCCGATCCCGGTCCGGGCCGGCGCCCGGCGGTCCGAGGGAGTGGGACGGTTGCCGCAGTGGGTAGATTTGTCGGGTGATCGAAGAGACCGTCCTCGAGGCCATCGACAAGATGGAGAAGGCCGTCGAGCACGTGCAGAGCCAGTTCACGACGGTTCGCACGGGCCGCGCCACACCGGCGCTGGTCGAGAAGCTGCAGGTCGAGTACTACGGGGCCCCGGTGCCGCTGCAGCAACTGGCGGGCTTCCAGGTGCCCGAGGCCCGGCAGCTGGTCGTCAAGCCCCACGACCGCGGGGCGCTGGCGGCCATCGAGAAGGCCATCCGTGACAGCGACCTGGGGGTCAACCCGTCCAACGACGGTGTCGTCATCCGGCTCAACTTCCCGCCGCTCACCGAGGAGCGCCGCAAGGAGTACGTCAAGGTCGTCAAGCACATGGCCGAGGACGGCCGCGTCGCCGTGCGCAACATCCGTCGCGATGCGCGCAAGCACCTCGAGGCGGCCGAGAAGGACAGTGCGATCTCGGCCGACGAGCTCGAGCGTGCCGAGAAGGAACTCGACAAGATCACCCACGACCACGTCGACCTGATCGACAAGGCCCTCGGCCGCAAAGAGCACGAGCTGCTCGAGGTCTGAGCGGGGGAGGAGGTAGCCGTGAGCGACGAGATCTGGAAGCGTCACGCTGCTGACGACGACGGCTTCGGCGCGCCGCTGTTCGGCGACGACAGCGTCGACGACCTGTCGTTCGGCGACGAGACCGCCGACCCGATGCCGCACTGGACCGCCCCGCCCACGGGCGAGGTGCCCGCAACGCTCGCGCCGGCGGCGGCCGACAGCACCGACGACGTCGACGTCTGGTCGTCGTTCTCGAGCAACGCACCCGTGTGGAGCGGCGGCGACGACGGCCGCAGCCTCGACGACATCGGTGATCTCGCCCCCGTCTTCGACGACGACCGCGGCACCAGTGGCCGTGGCCTGTTCGACGACGACGATGACGGCGGCTTCGACGACTCCGACCGCATCGACGTCTCCGACGAGCCGGTCCGCCCGCAGCGCACGGCGCGCATCCAGATCGGCACCGATCCGACCGACGGGATGACCCGGCCCCCGGCCCAGTCGCGCCGCCCCGGCCCCGACGGCCCGGTCCGCCAGCGCGCACCACGCCCGGGTCAGCCCGGCCACGTGCCCGGCGCCGTGCCCGGCCGCGTCTCGCCGAGCCGTCCCGGTTCTCGCCCCGGTGCCCGTCCCGGCGGTCGCGCCCCGGGCCCGCACGCGGGTCGCCCCACGGGCGGCACCAAGGGTCGCGACATGCCCACCGCGGTCGCCGTGGGCGTCGGCATTGCCGCCGTGTTCATCGCTGCCATCAAGTTCAGCCCGTGGGCCGTCGCCGTCATGGTGGTGCTCGTCCTCGGTCTCGGGGCAGTCGAGTTCTTCGACCGGGTGGCCGAGCGTGGCTACTTCCCGGCCAAGGCGCCGGGCATCGTCGCGTGTGTCGCCGCGCCGGTCGCGGTGTACCACTACGGCGTCGGCAGCCTGCCGCTCGTGATGTTCCTCGCGTTCGCGGCGATGGCCGTCAGCTTCGTCGCTGCGCCCAGCCTCGAGAGCAACCCGATGCCCAACATGGCGATCACGTCGCTCGGCGTCACCTGGATCGGTGTGCTGGGCTCGTTCGCCACGGCGATCCTGTACTACGGACGCACCGCCGGCGTGCCCCACCTCGGCACCGACACGCTGTGCCTGCTCGCGATCTGCGTGGTCGCCAACGACGTCGGTGCGCTGTTCGTCGGCAGCGCCGTCGGCCGCACCCCGCTGCGGGCGTGGATCTCGCCCAACAAGAGCGTCGAGGGGGCCGTCGGCGGCACCGTGCTCACGCTCGGGGCGATGTTCCTCGTCAACGTCTCAGAGATCTCGACCACCTGGAACAGTCTCGGCGACCTGCTCATGCTCGGCCTCGTGGTGGCGATCGCCGCGCCCATCGGCGACCTCACCGAGAGCATGTTCAAGCGCAATCTCGACGTGAAGGACTTCGGCAGCATCGTGCGTGGCCATGGTGGCGTGCTCGACCGCTTCGACGGCTTCCTGTTCGTCATGCCAGCCGTCTACTACCTCCTCGTGTACCTGCAGCCCTGGAAGTGACCATGATCCGCGTTGCCATCGCGGGATCATCCGGTTCCATCGGCACGCAGACGCTCGACGTCGTTCGTGCCGAGGCAGGTCGTTACGAGGTGGTCGCGCTCGGCGTCGGTTCATCGATCGATGCGCTCATCGCGCAAGCGCGTGAGTTCCGGCCGAAGGTGGTGGCGGTGGCGGATGCCAGCCGTCGTGCCGAGGTGGCGGCGGCATTGCCGTTCGCAGAAGTCGTCGCCGACTTCGCCGACCTCATCGAGCCCGCTGACGTGGTGGTGAATGCGGTCGTCGGCTTCGCCGGGCTTCCGGTCACGGTGGGCACCCTCGCTGCCGGCAAACGACTCGCGCTGGCGAACAAGGAAAGCCTCATCGCTGGCGCGCCGGTGGTGCAGCCGTTGCGCGCCACACCCGGTGCTGAGCTCGTGCCGGTCGACAGTGAGCACTGCGCAGTGCATCAGTGCCTACGGTCGTCACCGGTTGCTGTCCGCGAC
>JBMSSR010000230.1:0-4464 GCA_049424465.1 Ilumatobacteraceae bacterium | reverse complement strand
CGCAGCGAGCGCTACCACCGATGCGATTCGTGTACGACGCGAAACTCGGTGCAGCATGGCAGCCCCTCCCTCAGCGCGACGCCCGCTCGCGTCGTCGAATTGTCCACAGACTGCCACCAGCGCCACGGCCGCTGCAACGACCCGTCACCACCCGGAGGGGCCGGCACTGTGCCACTGCCCGGCGGTTCACGTGAACCGTGGTCACCCCGGGACGTGGTTGAAGCCAGCCAGGACCGGGCGGCCGTCGCCACCTGCTGGAGAGACTCACCACCGGGCGGAGCGAAGGTCGGGTCGCTGCGCCACGTCGCCCACGTCGCCGGTGGGACCTCGTCGAGGGGCACGCCCTCGAGTTCTCCGTAGCCCATCTCGTGCCAGCGCTCGTCGACCTCGGGACCGACCCCGAAGACCGAGGCCGTCTGGTGGGCACGGAGCATCGGCGAGACGATGACGCGCGAGGGAGATGGGACCACGCCGACCAGCGCCGCCGCCTGTGCGCGGCCGACGTCGTCGAGCGGCAGGTCGAGACGACCCTGCAGACAGCGCGACGCATTGGCACTGGTGCGGCCGTGTCGGACGATGTACAGCATCGGCGTGCCTCAGCCGTCAGCCGGGCGCGGCTCGTCAGCGGGCGTCACACCGGTCACGAGTGTCAGTGTGCCGTGGTGCGCGACGGCACGGCGTCGCACCGGGTCTGACAGCCCGAAGCGTCGCCATGCCGCCCGCACCATGAGCAGGCCCGCCACCTCGAGCGGCAGGTTCCACAGACCTCGACCAATCGACGGCACGTCGTGGTCACCCCAGCCGCCCGACATCGGCCACCAGAACACCCGAGTGGCCGTGAACGCGCCGTCCCACACCAGGTGCAGCAGCATCCCGATGGGCAGGCCCAGCAGCAGGCGTCGGACGGGCTTGCGGCCCGCCGTCGCCAGCATCACCGCAGCGAGCACCACGACCGACACCGTCACGCTGTGCGCCCACGCCGCCCGCCCGAGCGGCAGGTCCAGCAGGTCGGGCAGCAATGCGCCGACGAGCAGCAGTCGGTAGTCGAACCGGGGGTCGTTGAAGACGTAGTGCACCGAGAACACCACCGTGCCGACGAACCACAACAGCACGTTCAGCGCACCAGGAACCGGGCACAGTTGGGGCACTCGCCCGGTTCGCCGACCGGCGTCGACTTCAGCTCATCGAGCTCGCCCGGCGACAGGTCGAGGTGACACGCAGAGCAGCGGTGACCGTCGAGCGACGCCACCGCGACACCACTGTGCTGACGGCGTGCGGCGTCGTACACCGCGTGCTCGCTCTCGGTCAGTGCTGCTGCCGCGACCACCCGCTCGGCGTCGAGCGCCAGCTGTTCGGCGTCGAGCGCCGCCCCCGCTGTCGCGAGCGCCGCCTCGCAGCCAGCCACCGCCTCGACGAGTGCCGGCTCAGCGGCGAGCAGTGCAGCGATCTGCCGCTCGGCCTCGGCCTGCTCCTCCATCGCCTGCAGCTCGAGGTCGTCGAGCTCGCCGTGCTCGGCGTCGATCGTCCTGATCTCCGACATCAGCGCCTCGGCCTCGCGCGGCGCGATCACCGTCTTCAGCTGTGCCTCGAGGCGCGCCTTCTTGGCGTCGAGCCCGTGCGCCGTCACCTCGTTGGCATCGATGCGCTGCTGCGCACCCGCGACGATCGCACGCTGCGCCGCGAGCGCCGCCCGGTGAGCGGTCAGCGCAGCGACCGCCTCGCGGTGCGCAGCGAGCTCGGGCAGCCGGGACCGCCGGTTGGCGACGGCATCGAGTGCGCTGTCGACGTGCTGCAGTGCGAGCAGTGCTGCTGCGTTCATCTCGTGGTCGTCCTCCGGTCGCTCACGCGACATCGTTGATGGCGTCGCGCCGGGCATCCCGACCGTGATGCCCCGACCCGCTGCGGCACGGTGGCCTCACGGATCGGTGGTGACGTCGACGGTCAGGAACTCGACGTACGTCGGTGGTTCCAGGCACAGGTACACCAGGTCACTGGTCGCTACCGAGGGTACCGGAGCGCGGGGGTCGAGGACGTCGAGCGGCACCGTGGTATCAGGCTCGAGCGTGATCACGACCGGATGGTCGTCGATCGTCGTCGTGGTGGCGATGGTGTCGACCACCGACGTGCTCGACGCCGACGGCGGCCCACCGCCGCCTTGACCGGGGTCGGTCGTCGTCGTGGTCGCCGGCGCGAGCGTGGTGGTCGTCGCGACCGTCGCCAGCGTGGCCGGGACGGTCTGCCCGGGCTGCAGGGGCAACGAGCCACTCACCAGCGTTGCGACACACTCCTCGCCGGGCACGTAGATGCGCGCCGCCTCACGCGGGAAGCCCGGCGGCCGCGGCCAGTCGAGGTTCGGCTCGTCGGCGAGGGCCGCCTCCATGAAGGCTCCCCAGATGCGCGCCGGGTAGTCGGCACCCTGCACCTTGCCATTCCGTCCCATCTCGGCGGCGAACTCGGGAATGCCCTCCATGGGTGTGTACCCGTTCGGGTCACCCACCCAGACCGCTGCCGAGATCTGCGGCGTGCCACCGATGAACCAGGCGTTGGTGTTCTCGTACTGCGTGCCGGTCTTGCCCGCTGCCGTGCGCGGGAAGTTGCGCAGGTTGCGCGAGCCGGTGCCCGAGCGGATGACGCCCTTCAGCGTCGAGATCGTGGCGTTCGCGACACCGGGATCGAGCACCTGTGTGCCGAGCACCTCGTGGGTGTACACCCGCGTGCCATCGGGCTTGGCCACGTAGTCGACGAAGTACGGCTCGTGGTGCAGGCCCTGATTGGCGATCGTCTGGAAACCGGCCGCCATGTCCATCGGGGCCATCGCGTTGTTCCCCGTCGCGGTGAGCGGCAGCGGCAGGAACGGCTCTCGGTCGGTCTCCGGCTGCCCCGGGTAGAAGTACGACGACTGGGCGAGCCGATACGTCATGTCGGCGACGCGATGCAGACCGACCGCCTCGCTGAGGCGGATGAACCCACAGTCGCTCGACGACCACGTGAGCGGGCCCTCGAACGGGCCGAGCTCGCCGTAGCCCGAGTCGACGACCTTGGTGGTCCACTGGTTGTTCTTGTAGTCGGGGACGGTGCACGGGGCGAAGCCATTGATGATGTCGTTGGTCTGCACCCCGGCCTGGTACGCCGCAGCGATGATGAAGGCCTTGATGCTCGAGCCGGTCTGTCGGGGGACGAGCGCCATGTTGACCTCGCCGCCCGGCACGTCGGTGCGCAACCCCTTGCCGCCCACCATCGCCCTCACCGCACCGGTCGCATTGTCGATCGACACGAGCGCGGCATCGAAGCCGATCGACGTGTCGGGGAGGATGTTGCGGGCTTCCTCGGCGGCCTTCTGCATCGACGAGTCGAGGGTCGTGTGGATCGAGAGGCCGCCGCGGTACAGCAGGTTGGCCCGCTCCTGCTCGGTCGCCCCGAGGATGTTCGACTTGGTGAGCAGGTACTCGCGCACTGCGTTCGTGAAGTACGTGGGCTTGGTCTCGACACGCGGCAGCGTCCGAACCTTGAACGGCAACTCCCACGTCTCGGCGAGGTTCTCGGCAGTCGCGACCGACAGCAGTCCCACATCGGCGAGCCGCTCGGTCACCTGCGCGAACCGGCGGCGCGACGGTTCGGGGTTGTTGATCGGGTCGTAACCCGACGGCGAGCGCACCAAGCCGGCGAGGAACCCGCCCTCGATCATCGTCAACTGACTCGGCTTCTTGCCGAAGTACACCTCGGCTGCGGCGGCGAGCCCGTACGCGTTGTTGCCGAAGAAGACCGTGTTGAGGTACCGCTCGAGGATGGCCTCCTTGCTCATCTCCTTCTCGAGCATCACGGCGTAGTGCGCCTGCAGCAGCTTGTACCGACCGTCCCGGGGGATGCCGGCGAGGAACTCGTTCTTCACCACCTGTTGGGTGATGGTGCTCGCACCCTGTCGAGGTGCATCGCTCGAGAAGTTCGACAGCAGCGCCCTGAAGAAGCCGCGGACGTTGACACCGTGGTGGAGGTAGTACTCGTTGTCCTCGACCGCCAGCAGGGCCGAGATGACCGGCTCGGGCACGTCGCTGAGCCGAACGGGCTGCTGGTTCTCGCGCTGGAACACCGCGATGACGCCACCGTCGACGTCGTACACGAGCGTCCGCTGCGACAGCGGCGCGAAGTCGGGCAGCTCGACCGGCAGTTCGTCGTGAGCGTTGGCGATCTGCCACAGCCGGGGCGCCACGGCGAGCACCACTCCCGTGACCAGGAGGGCGCCGGCGGCCAGTGCGGCCACGAGTCGGAGGGGCCAGGCGAGGCGGTTCACGTCACCACGAACCTAGTGGGCCAGGCCAACGGCAGCGGTGTCACCCCCGGCCCGGCCGAGGGCCCGCACCCCCGTGTACCGTGGCCCGATGACCGCACACCGTCCGTTCCGCTTCGGCATCCAGGTCGACGGCGCCCGCACCGGCGCCGGCTGGGCCGCTCTCGCCCGCCGCGCCG
>JBMSSR010000229.1:0-4561 GCA_049424465.1 Ilumatobacteraceae bacterium | reverse complement strand
GGTCGTGATGGTGCTCGACGCCGCCAAGGGCATCGAGAGCCAGACGCTCAAGCTCTTCCAGGTCTGCCGCACGCGCAACCTGCCGGTGCTCACCTTCCTCAACAAGTACGACCGTCCGGGACGCGAACCGCTCGAACTGCTCGACGAGATCGAGTCGCAGATCAACCTGCGCCCCACTCCGGTCACCTGGCCCGTGGGCAGTGGCGAGGACTTCCGCGGCGTGGTCGACCGCCGCACCGGTCTGTACACGCGCTTCACCCGTACGGCTCGTGGCGCCTCGGCCGCTCTCGAGGAAGACCTCCCGTTCGACGAGGCCGCCAAGGAGGGTGGTCGCGCCTGGCAGCAGGCGATCGACGAGCTCGGCCTGCTCGACGCCGTCGACGCCGTCGTCGACATGCCCTCGTTCCTCGCCGGCGAGTCGACCCCGCTCTTCGTGGGCTCGGCGCTCACCAACTTCGGCGTGCGCAAGCTGCTCGATGCCGTCGTCGAGCTCGCCCCAGCACCGTCGCCGCGTGCCGACATCAATGACGCCGAGCGAGCCCTGAATGCACCGTTCAGCGCGTTCGTGTTCAAGGTGCAGGCCAACATGGACCCTTCGCACCGCGACCGCATCGCGTTCGCCCGCATCTGCTCGGGCCGCTTCGACCGCGGCATGACGGTCACCAACTCGCGCACCGGTCGCGACATGACCACCAAGTACGCGACCACCGCATTCGGCGCCGACCGCGAGACCGTCGACGAGGCATTCCCCGGTGACGTCGTCGGCCTGGTCAACGCGTCGGGTGTGCTCATCGGCGACACGCTGTTCGAGTCGGGGCCCGCCGGCAGTGCCGTCACCTATCCCCCGCTGCCGCGCTTCGCCCCCGAGGTCTTCGCCAAGGCCCGGCCGCTCGACAACGGCAAGTTCAAGCAGTTCCGCAAGGGCCTCGAGCAGCTCGACGAGGAGGGCGTCGTGCAGGTGCTGCGCGATCCCGACATGGGCGACACCGAGAACGTGCTCGCCGCCGTCGGCCAGCTGCAGTTCGAGGTGTTCGCGCACCGTCTCGGCAGCGAGTTCGGCGCGCCGAGCGAAGTGGTATCGGCCCCGTACCAGGCGATCCGCCTGACCGACAAGAAGTCGGCCGACCGCCTGCGCCAGATCGGCGGCATCCGCATCCTCACCCGCGGCGATGGCGAGCTGGTCGCGCTGTTCGAGAATCGCTACCGCCTGCAGCGCCTGATGAGCGACGAGCCCGAGCTGACCCTCGAGCCCATCATCGCCGACGCCACCCCACTCACGTAGCGGTCACAGCGCGCGCAGGTGTCGGCGCAGCGCCAGGAACGCCAACTCGGCCGATCCCACGAGCGCGGCCGACAGCGCCCACATGCCCTGAGTGCTCACCGGACGGTCGACCAGCAGCACGATCGCCGCGACGAACGAGGCCATCCATGCGACGCTGCCGATGCGGCCCGTCACGCGCTCGAGGTGCGTGAGTTCGACGTCGCGCTCGACGGCAGTGTGCGCCGCCCCGTCCGCGCGCAACAGCGAGGCCAGCCAGTGCACGGGCGACGAGACGACCAGCAGCACCGACGGCGCCCAGATGGCCATCGTCGCCGCGATCCACCGTTCGTCGGCAGCCGAGATCGACCCCTTGCCGTTCACTGCTGCCGCTGCTGCGAAGGCGGCGAGCGCCGTGACGACGATCACGAGCAGTGCCTTCACGTACCGCAGCACGATGACCTGCAGGCGCAGCATGTGGCGCACCATGCCTGCCTCGATCTTGGTCACCTCGTCGACCAGAGGTCGGCGGTACGACGCCGCCAGCTCGAACAGTGCCTCGGCCCGCGCGAGGTCGGCATCGCCGAGGTCGTCGCGCACGAGGCCGGGGTATGCCGACATCTGGCGGTCGATGCGAGCCCGCGCCCGCTCGTTGCCCGGCACCAGCAGCCGCACCGAGTCGGTCGACGTGTGCGACGAGTCGTAGCGGCCGTCGAGCGCTGGCCCGAGTTCGTCACTCGGCATTCGCAGTCCCGTCAGCGTGAAGCGGGGTGTGAAGACCTCGCCGTCGGGGTGCACGATGTGGTTCGAGTGGAAGTAGAAGCGCGTCAGCTCGATGATCAGCAGCCACAGCACCACGATGGCGAGCGCGATCGACAGCAGCACCGACACGGCGAGCAACCCACGTGTCAGCGTGACCGGGCCCTCGAGCAGCACCCGCATCACCTGCAGCACTGCATCGCGCTCGACCGCCGGCAGCAGCACCAGGATGCCGGCGCCCGACAGCAGCGCCGTGGCCACGCGATGCATGGTCGACAGCCGCACTTCGCACCGCTGCAGGAACGCACGCATCGCCGCTCGCTCGTCGGCGGTCGGTTCGGCCGCCGGTGCGGCGGAGGCGTCGGGGGACGGCGGGGTCGGCTGATCGCTCATCGTTCCCGAACCTAGCCACGCGCCGCATCGCCCCGGATGATCGGCAGCCGGGCCCTCGGTGGCACAATCGGCGCATGAGCGATACCCAACTCGACCAGGTGATGGCTGCCCTCGACACGCTGCTCGCCGAGTGCGACCCGCGGACGATGGACGACCGCGAGTTCCGTGGATGTCGCTACGACGCCGGACTGGCGTGGGTGCATTTCCCCGTCGGCTTCGGCGGGCTGGGCCTGCGGCCCGAGCTGAACCGCATCGTCGAGGAGCTGGTCCGCAAGGCCGGTGCCGCCGCCACCGACCCGAGCACGTTCTTCATGGCGCTCGCCGGCCCCACGATCGTCACCCACGGCACCGACGAGCAGAAGCGTCGCTTCCTGCGCCCGATGTTCACCGGCGAGGAGCGCTGGTGCCAGTTGTTCAGCGAGCCCGGCGCAGGCAGCGACTTCGCCGGCCTCGGCACGCGTGCGGTGCGTGACGGTGACGAGTGGGTGGTGAACGGCCAGAAGGTGTGGAACACACTCGCCCACCTCGGCGACTGGGGCATGCTCGTCGCCCGCACCGACCCCGAGCAGCCCAAGCACAAGGGCATGACCTACTTCGCCCTCGACATGCGCCTGCCCGGCGTCGAGGTGCGGCCGCTGCGCCAGATCACCGGCGAGGCCGAGTTCAACGAGGTCTACATGACGGACGCCCGCGTGCCCGACGACTGCCGCATCGGCGCGGTCGGCGAGGGCTGGCGCGCCGCGCTGACGACGTTGATGAACGAGCGCACCGCGATCGGTGGCGGCAACACCGGCTCGCGCCGCACCGGCCCCATCGCCGAGGCCCTGCGTCTCTGGAGCGAATTGCCCGACGACGAGCGAACGGGCGCACGGCGCGACCGCTTGATGCAACTGCTGTCGCTCAGTGAGGCGTTCCGCCTCACCAACATGCGCGCCAGCCAGAACGCCAAGGCAGGCAACCCCGGCCCCGAGGGCTCGATCGCCAAGCTTGCACTGGCCAACTTCAACAAGGTGTGCACCGAGTTCTGCATCGACCTGATGGGCGCGCACGCGCTGGTCGACTACGACTACACGTTCCGCCGCCCCGACAACCTGAGCGTCGACGGCATGGACCACGGAGTGCGCCACAGCTTCCTGCGCGCCCGCGCCAACAGCATCGAGGGCGGCACGAGCGAGATCATGAAGAACATCCTCGGCGAGCAGGTGCTGGGCCTGCCGGGCGAGCCTCGGGTCGACAAGGACCTCCCCTGGAGCAAGGTCCCCCGCAACTAGTTCCCCGGAGCTGTCGATGTGTCGTGTCGATCTTCATTGACTCAGTCCGTGAGGAACCCTGCCGCGAGCGGGCACACCTGGCACTTGAAACGATCGACCCTTCCGTAGTTCCAGCCGGCGGGCACGTGGATGCCCATCGACTCCGCGCATACAGTTCGGCGGATGGGAATCACCGACGCGATCGCCGCCTCGAATGCTGCTGCGAGTCCGTTCACGCGGGAGCTTTTCGAGGAGCAATGGACTCCTGATCGTGTGGCGAGCTTCGTCAACGAACAACGGAACGCCACAATCGCCTCGGTAAGTCTGACCGGTCAGCCACATGCTGCCGTTGTGATCGCAGCGAGCATGGGCGACGAGATCTACTTCACGGTGAACCCGAAGTCTGTCCTTGCCCGCAATCTCGCCGAGAACGACCGGATTGCGCTCAGCGTGTGCGACTCTGTCCACGCCGTCATGGGCCAAGGCCGAGCCGTGAAGGTGGGTGCTGCCCTGAACCTCACCGAGCTCGTCGGGCAACTTGCGGCAGCCACGAGTTGTGGAACCTTCACGCCACACGGCTGGGACGGCGACATTTTTCGTGCAGACGTCCGCCGCCTGGTGGCGAACTAAGTACGGAACCGAAGAATTGAGTCGCGCCACCCACACCGGTCTGTCCTGCTGGGCTGTCTCACTGGGATGCGTGACCGGCACTGGACGCCTGACACGGGCGCTCGATCTCGAGGCTCCGACGCCGGTGTCGCAGCCGAACTTTCTCTGGCTGAGGGGTTGATGATCGAACACCTGTTCGATACCATGCTCGCATGATGATGACGTCCGCACCGACCGCCGCAGGCGCTGCTGGTGCGTTGCGGGCGGCGTTGGGTGTGATCGGGCAGGGGCT
>JBMSSR010000228.1:0-4573 GCA_049424465.1 Ilumatobacteraceae bacterium | reverse complement strand
GACGCGTGCCCCGATGGCGGCTCCCAGCACGATGGCCAGCACCGATCCGGAGAGACGACCGGGACGGTCGGCCACGGCCATGATGCCGAGGACGGCGAACACGACGAAGCCCGCCACGAGCGACATGCGCTGGCCACGACCGCGGATGCCCAGTAGCGCGGCGGCGACGGCCATCACGAGCAGGGTCATCAGCTGCAGGAACAACTTGTCGTTCGTGCCGAACTGCTCGATGGCGAATTCCCTGGCCCACGCAGGGGCCACGTCGATCACCACTGCACCGACGGCGGCGAGCGGTGACAGGGAGTCGGCGACGGCCGAGACGAACTCGGTGACGGCGACCGCGATCGCGCCCCCGGCCAGTCCGGCGAGGGCGGCTCGGGAGCGACGGACCATCGGGCTCAGCGCTGGGTCAGCGGCAGGTAGTCACGGGCGTCGGTACCCGTGTACCACTGGCGAGGACGGCTGATCTTCTGGTCCTTGTCGCCGAGCAGTTCCTGCCAGTGCGCCAGCCAGCCCGCGGTGCGCGGGATGGCGAACAGCACCGTGAACATCGCGACCGGGAAGCCGAGTGCCTGGTAGATCAGGCCCGAGTAGAAGTCGACGTTCGGGTAGAGCTTGCGGTCGACGAAGTACGGGTCGCTGAGGGCGACCTCCTCGAGCTTGAGGGCGATGTCGAGCAGCGGGTTCTTGCCGGTGACCTCGAAGACGTCGTAGGCGGTCTTCTTGATGATCTTCGCCCGCGGGTCGTAGTTCTTGTAGACGCGGTGGCCGAAGCCCATCAGCCGGCTGCCCTTGCCGCTCTTCACCTCGTCGATGAAGGCAGGCACGTTGTCGATGTGGCCGATGTCGGTGAGCATGCGCACCACGGCCTCGTTGGCGCCACCGTGCAGCGGGCCGTACAGCGCCGACGCTGCAGCGGCTGCTGCCGAGTACGGGTCGGCGTGGCTGCTCCCGACGATACGCATCGCGGTGGTGCCGCAGTTCTGCTCGTGGTCGGCGTGCAGGATGAACAGCACGTCCATGGCCCGCTCGAGCCTCGGGTCGACGTGATAGTCGCCGATCTTCCACATCATGTTGAGGAAGTTGGCCGGGAAGCTGAGCTCGTTGTTGGGGTAGACGAAGGGCAGGCCGACCGAGAACCGGTAGGCCATCGCAGCCAACGTCGGGGTCTTCGCGATGAGGCGGAGGATCTGCTTGTCGCGGCTGGACTTCTCGTGGATGTCCTTGGCGTCGTTGTAGAAGGTGCCGAGTGCGGCGAGGGCGCTGACGAGCATGCCCATCGGGTGGGCGTCGTAGTGGAAGCCGTCCACGAACCGCTTGCGCATGTTCTCGTGGATGAAGGTGTGCGTGGTGACGTCGTGCGTCCAGGTGGCGAGCTGTTCGGCGGTCGGGAGTTCGCCGTTCAGCAGCAGGTAGGCAACCTCGAGGTACGTGCTCTTCTCGGCCAGCTGCTCGATGGGGTAGCCGCGGTAGCGCAGGATGCCGGCATCGCCGTCGAGGTAGGTGATGCTGCTCCGGCAGGCGGCCGTCTGCATGTACGACGGGTCGTAGATGTACAGCGACGGGTCGAGTTCGCGCACCGCGGTGGCCGGGAACACGCCGCCCTCGATCGGGACGGTGACCGACTTCCCGGTCCGGTCGTCGGTGATGGTGATGGTGTCGGGCATGTTGTTCCCTTCGGCGACACGTCTGGCTGGCACGGGGCTTTCTCCCCGGCGGCAGACTAGCGGTGGCCCTCCTCGGGGTGCCCAATCCGCCGTGGCCGCCAGCGGGATGGTGCGCCGTCAGAGCGGGGTGTTGTCGTGCGACCGCGCCTGGCTGCGCTCGCGCTTGTCGATGAGCGACCGGAGGGCCTGCACGATGAGCGGACGTGTCTCGGCGGGCTCGATGACCGCATCCACGTACCCGCGCTCGGCGGCGATGTAGGGGTTGAGCAACCGCTCGGTGTAGTCGGCCTCGAACGCGGCTCGCTCGTCGGGCGTGGCCCGGCGCTGCAGGATGGCGGCAGCCTGCCCGGCACCCATGACGGCCAGCTCGGCCCACGGCCACGCGACGCAGAGGTCGTTCCCCATCTTCTTGGAGTCCATGACGATGTAGGCGCCGCCGTAGCTCTTGCGCATGATCACGCAGATTCGCGGCACGGTGGCCCGCCCGTAGGCGAACACCAACTGGGCCCCGTGTCGGATCATGCCGCGCCACTCGAGGTCCTTGCCCGGGTAGAAGCCAGGGGTGTCGACGAGTGTCACGATCGGGATGTTGAAGGCGTCGCACATCGCGACGAATCGTGCCGACTTCTGCGACGCCGGGATGTCGAGCGTGCCAGCCAGCGCCAGCGGCTGGTTGGCGACGACACCCACCGGCATGCCGCCCATCGTGCACATCGCCGTGACGACGTTCGCCGCCCAGCGCGGGCGCAGTTCGAGCAGGTCGCCATCGTCTGCGATCGCGCGGATGACCGAGCGCACGTCATAGCTGCCGGTCGACGACGCCGGCACGACGGCACCCGCCTCCGGTGTCGGGCGGTCACCGGGATCGTCGGTGGGCCACACCGGCGGCTCCTCGTCGTTGCTCGACGGGAAGTAGGCGAGCAACTGGCCGACCATGTCGACGGCGACGTCGAGGTCAGGTGCCACGAGCGTTGCAGCACCGGAGTACCGGGCGTGCGACGCCGCGCCGCCGAGTTCGTCGTTGTCGATCATCACGCCGGTGAACTCGGCGACCATCGCTGGTCCGCTGACGAAGGCGTACGCGCCCTCGGTCATCACGACGTGGTCGGCAATGCCGAGCAGCAGGGCGGGGCCCGAGACGGCGGGCCCGTCGACGATGAACACGGTCGGGACGATGCCCGAGCAGTCGGTGAGCGCCCTGGCCGCCCGTCCCCAGCCGTGGAGGGCGGCGATGCCCTCGACGATGTCGGCGCCGCTCGACCGCATCACGCAGACGAATGGCAGCCGCTCGTTCAGGGCAGTCGATGCTGCTGCCTCGATGACCGAGGACGATGCACTCGACAGGGCGCCGCGGCGGTCAGCGGTCTCGACATCGACCCACACCACGCGCCTGCCGTCGAGGTCGCGCACGGCGGCGTGCACGGCCCCGGGCACCTTGGCGCGCACGGCGACGTCGATCATCGGTCGAACACTAGACAACTGGCCAGTCAGCCCTGGGTGCGTCCGAGCGACAGCGCATCGGGACCGACGTGCACACCCGGCTGGCTCGCGCCCTGGATGGCGATGACGTCGCGCATCACCTCGTGCAGCGCCCGGGTGGCGACGCCGGGAGCCGGTCGACGTCGTTGTGCCCACCCGACGACGCGGCGGGGCATCTCGGGCACGGTGATGCGGCGGAAGTCGCCGGTGAGCCATCGCGGCACGGCGGTGGCCGGCACGATCGCAGCGCCGAACCCCTCGAACGCGAGCGACGCCAGCAGGCGGACGCCATCGATCTCGACGAGCGTTCGCATCGAGGTGCCCGATGACGCGGCGGCGCGGTCGATGAGCCGCCGCAGCGCCGTGCCCGCCGGGGGCAGCAGCAGTGGCTCGTCAGCGAGTTCGGCGAGCGGGATCGTGTCGCGGTCGGACAGGTGGTGGTCGGTGTGCACGAGCAGCAGCAGGTCCTCGGCGAAGAGCGGCTCGATCTCGATCTCCGGCTCGTCGACGGGGAGGTGCACGACGGCGGCGTCGATCTGCTGTGCGATGAGGCGGGGGAGCAGGTTGGCGGTGCTGCCCTCGTGCACGGTGACCCGTACGGCCGGGTGCTCGCGAGCAACGCTCGACAGCAGCAGTGGGAGCAGCCACCTGGCGGTCGTGCCGATCGCGCCGAGGCGTGCCTCGCCGCGTACCTCGGTGCCACGTGACGCCATGTCGGCGCTGAGGTCGTCGAGTTCGTGGAGGATGCGTCGCGCCCGCTCGACCACGGTCGCGCCGTCGTCGGTGAGTCCGCCTCGTTGGCGGTCGACGAGGGTGACGCCGAGCTCTCGCTCGAGCCGGGCGATGTGCCCGCTGACGTTCGACTGGACGGTGTACAGCGACCGTGCGGCGGCCGAGAACGACCCGTGGTCGGCAATCGCGACGAGGGTGGCGAGCTGGCGCAGATCCATCTCGAAAAAAGATACCGAATATCTTGCGATACGAGTTGAACGATGGGGGAGGTCTCGTGCATACTTTCACATGTTCGAGGTGGTCAACCCCCAATGACCGCCCGACGAGAACCACAGTGGTTCCCCCAACCACCGGTTCCAGGTTGAGAGGCCCCGGATCCCCCATCCGGGGCCTTTCCCGTTCCCCCGACCGTTCGGGCCCGTGACGGCCCGTCGGTGGCCGACGTAGCCTCGTGCACATGGTGGCGACCGGCGGTGCGGGTTCGGGGGCGGCGTTCTTCGACCTCGACCGCACCCTGTTGGCCGGTGCGTCCGGCGAGGTGTTCGCGGCGGCGATGCGCGAGGCCGGTCTCGCGCCGCGGTCGATCCCGGGCGAGCGACTCGTCTACAGCCTCTTCAACGCGATCGGCGAGACACTGCCCTCGATGGCGCTCGTGCGCCAGGCCGTGCGCCTCGCCAAGGGGCGGGCGCGCGCCA
>JBMSSR010000227.1:0-4578 GCA_049424465.1 Ilumatobacteraceae bacterium | reverse complement strand
CGCATCAACAACGTCGAGGACGTGCTCACGCTCGGTCAGGAGATCGAGGTCGTGGTCGAGGAGATCGACGAGAAGGGCAAGGTCAGCCTCACGCCGACCGATTCGTGGAACCCGCAGATCCCCGAGGGCAGCGGCGGCTCCGCCGAGCGCTCGTCCGAGCGTTCGTCGGGGCGCTCGTCGTCGGGTGACTCGATGGCCGTGAGTTTCGACGATGCCTTCGACGCCGAACTGGCCGGTGACCTCGGTGACCTCGGTCCGGGCGGCGAGGCCGGTGGCCGCGCCGACGGTGGCCGTGGTGGCGATCGTGGTGGTCGCGACGGCGGTCGCGGCGGTCGAGACGGTGGCCGTGGCGGTCGCCGTCATCGCTGAGGCGACCCTGGTGCAACAGCCTGTTGCAGCGCTGCGCACGTCGTGAGCGACCTGCGCATCCGACAACTCGACTCAGGCCTGACCGTGGCCACCGAACGCGTGCCCGGCACGCTGTCGGTGGCCACGGGTGTCTGGGTCGCCGTGGGCTCGCGTGACGAACCCGACCGCCTCGCCGGCGTGAGCCACTTCCTCGAGCACCTGTTGTTCAAGGGCACCGAGTCGCGGAGCGCGCAGGCGATCGCCCGCGGCGTCGACGGCCGTGGCGGCGACTTCAACGCCTTCACGTCACGCGAGTACACCGCCTACTACTGCCGCCTGCCCGCGCGCCATGCCGAGTTCGGCGTGCAGTTGCTGGGTGACGTGCTCACCGCACCTGCGCTGCGCGACAGCGACGTGCATGCCGAGCGCCAGGTGATCCTCGAGGAACTGGCGATGGACGACGACATGCCCGATGACGTCGCCCACCGCGAGTTCGCAGCACGCGTGTTCAGCGACCACCCGCTCGGCCGCGACCCGGCCGGCGACCGGGCCCACGTCGAGGCGATCAGCCCCGAGGACGTGCGCGGGTTCTTCGACCGCCATTACCGCGCGGAGACGATGGTCGTCGCGATCGCCGGCCCGCTGGGTCACGACGAGATGGCGACGTGCGTCGAGCGAGCGTTCGCTGCCGTGAGGTCGGGTGGTGCCCGGCCGACGCGGTCGGCACCGGCTGCATCCGGGTCCAGCGTGTCGATCGACGACGACACCGAACAGGTGCACCTCGTGATGGGCGGTCGCTCGTTGCCGCGCGGTGACGACCGCCGTGAGGCGCTCGACGTCGTCAATCATGCACTCGGCGGTGGGCTGTCCAGCCGGTTGTTCGAGGAGATCCGCGAACGGCGCGGCCTTGCCTACAGCGTCTACTCGGGGGTGACCGCCTACGACGACGCCGGCGTGTTTCAGATGTACGCCGGCACGCAGCCAGAGCACGCCGACGAGGTCGAGCACCTGATGCGCCACGAGCTCGAGCGACTCGTCGACGAGGGCATCACCGACGACGAGCTGGACACGGCCAAGGGCTTCCTCACCGGCGCGTTCGAACTCGGCCTCGAGGACACGGGGGCCCGTGTGGGCCGTACCGGTGGGCTGCTCGTCACCACCGGCTCGGTACGGCCGATCGACGAACAGGTGTCGCGGTGGGCGTCGGTCGACCACGACGCCGTGCACGCCGTGATCGCCGACGTGATGCCCCGCGAGCCGATCGTCGTGCGCCTCGGTCCGCAGGTGTGATGTCGACCGTCGCGAGCAGCCGTCGGCGACTACCGTCGCGGCCGTGACTCAGCAACCAGCGCGCAGGATCGGCGTCGTCGGGGCCCTCGGCCGCATGGGCTCGGCGGCGTGCGACGCGATCGCCGCCAGCGGTGACCTGCAGCTCGCCGCTGCGGTTGCCCGGTCGTCCGACGGCAGGTCGGTGCACGGGGTCGCGGTGGCCGACAACGTGCAGGCCATCGTCGATGCAGGGTGCGATGTGGCCGTCGACCTGACGGGTGCGGCGGCAGCCCGCGCCCACGTGCCGGTGCTCGCCGCTGCCGGGGTGCATGTCGTGGTCGGCACGACCGGACTCAGCGACGACGACCTCGACGCATGGCGCGCCGCGTTCACGCACAGCAACTGTCTCGTCGTCGCCAACTTCGCGATCAGCGCGGTACTGATGATGCGCTTCGCCGAGCTCGCCGCACCGTGGTTCGACACGGCCGAGATCATCGAACTGCACCACGACCGAAAGGTCGACGCGCCGAGTGGCACTGCCCTGGCGACGGCCCGTCGAATGGCGGCAGCGTCGGGCGAGTGGGCCGACGACCCGACGACGCACCACGAGCTCGAGGGCGCGCGCGGCGCGTCAGGTCCTGCCGGCATCCGCCTGCACTCGGTGCGCATGCGCGGCATGGTGGCGCACCAGGAGGTGGTGCTGGGCGCAGCAGGCCAGACGCTGACGATCCGTCAGGACAGTTACGACCGGGCCAGTTTCATGCCCGGCGTGCTGCTGGCGTGCCGGCGCGTCCACGAGTTCGCGGGCCTGACGGTCGGGCTCGACCCACTGCTGGGTGTGTGACCGGCTCGTGCCGGCTGCATCTCAGCCGAGCGCGGCGATCGCACCGTCGTAATCGGGCTCGTCGGCGATCTCGGGCACGAGTTGGCTGTGCACCACGGTGCCCTGCTCGTCGAGCACCACGACCGCCCGGGCCAGCAGGCCGACGAGCTTGCCGTCGGTGATCTCGACGCCGTACGCCCGACCGAAGTCACTGCGGAACGTCGAGCCGGTGACGACGTTGGTGATGCCCTCGGTGCCGCAGAACCGACGCTGCGCGAACGGCAGGTCGGCCGACACGCAGACGACCTTGGTGTTCGACAGTGATGCCGCCCGCTCGTTGAACGTGCGCACGCTCGTGGCGCAGGTGGGGGTGTCGATGCTCGGGAAGATGTTGAGCACGACGCGCGTGCCGGCGAGATCGGCGGTCGTCAGCTCGGAGAGGTCGTCCTTGATCAGCGAGATGGAGGGGGCCGTTGCGCCGACCGGGGGGAGGTCGCCGACGGTGTGGACGGGGTTGCCCCCGAGTGCAGTGGTTGCCATTCGGGGGTTCTACCACGGGGCCCGCGCCGCTGCGTCACCGACCCCGGAGGTTGCGCACCTGGGTGAGCACGACGATCACCAGTGTGCCGAGGATGAACCAGGTCTGGTAGCGCGTCGTGACGTCGATGACCGACTGCAGCTGGCTCTGGAACTGCTCGGCGAGGAACCACAGCAGCGCGAGCCGCGCTGCGATGCCGGCTGCGGCGAGCGGGACGAGCCGGCGCCACGGCGTGGCTGCGGCGCCACTGAGCACCCACACGATGTTGCTGCCGACGAACAACGGCACGAGGACCCACTCGGCGTCGCTGAAGCCGCGCTCGAACTTGTCGACCTGCTCGGCGGGCATGCCGAGGTAGCGGTAGAACCAGCGCAGGGCGCGGTCGCCGTAGGAGCGGCCGAGGTAGTGGCACACCACGGCCGAGAGGCTGAGGCGGAGCGCCCCGATGGACGCCCACGCCCACGGCGCCAGGTCGGAGGGCTGGGTGAGCACCAGGTGGCGGTTCCGCGAAGAGAGCGCCAGCAGGAGCGCCGGGTGCTCGTCGACGAGGCTCGACAGCATGATCGAGCCGACGTTGGCGGCGACCAGCAGGCAGATGAACGCGACGAGCCACACGGGTGCATGTCGCGGCACGGCGTGCACGACGACGTCATCGGCCGCCGGCGGGTCGGCAGCGGCGGGGGAGTCGTCGGCAGTGGTCATCGGTGGGCAGACTATGGCCCATGAACCGCCGCCACAGGTGCACCGGACCCCGTCGAGCGATGGCGGTCGCCGTCCTCACCGGCAGCGCCCTGTTCGCAGGCTGCGCGGCCGACGGTGACGACAGCATGCGCGCGGTTGCGAGCAGCGGGCTGACCGACGGCTCGGTGCCGGTGGTGGTGACTGCCGCGCCCGGCAGCACGGCACCGTTGGACACCACGGTCTACCCGGCGACCGGCGAGGTCGCCGAGGTGCTGTCGATCGACAACAACTTCCTGCCCCAGGTCATCGAGGTCAGTGCCGGCACCGAGGTGCACTGGGCCAACAACGGCCGCAACGATCACGACATCACGCCCGCCGACGATGTCCGCCAGATGGTGTGGGGCGCACCTGCCGACCTGTTCGGCCCCGGCGACGACTACTCGCGGGTCTTCGAGCAGGTGGGCACCTACGTCTATTTCTGTTCCATTCACGGCACGGCCACAGCGGGTATGTTCGGCACCGTCGTGGTCACACCGCCGTGAGCCACGTCACTGCGATCGATGGGGGAGATCAACCGATGAGGACTACTACGACCGTGCGCCGCGGCGCGTTGCTGGGCGCGCTCGCACTGGTGTCGCTCGCCGCATGCGGGGGCACCGAGCGCGTCGCCGTCACCACCACCGTTGCCGAGACCACGGTGCCCGTCACCGAGTCGGCGCCGGCGTCGACCGAGGCCCCGGCGGGTGCCCTCGAGGTGCCGGCCGACTACGCCACCATCCAGGAGGCCGTCGACGCTGCTGCGCCGGGCGATCTCGTGCTGATCGCGCCGGGCACGTACCACGAGGCGGTCACGGTGACGACCGACGAGCTCACGATCCGCGGCCTCGACCGCAACACCGTGGTGCTCGACGGCGAGCTC
>JBMSSR010000226.1:0-4595 GCA_049424465.1 Ilumatobacteraceae bacterium | reverse complement strand
CAACCGTCCCCGCCGACGCCTGCCTCTGGCTGCGTCTGGCCCACTGAGAGGAACACCATGCACTCCGTCGGCAACGACTGGTGGCGCGACGCCGTCATCTACCAGATCTACCCGCGCAGCTTCGCCGACGCGAGCGGTGACGGCATCGGTGACATCGCCGGTATCCGCAGCCGGATCCCGCACCTCGTCGAGTTGGGCATCGACGCGATCTGGGTGAACCCGTGGTACCGCTCACCGATGTTCGACGCCGGGTACGACGTGGTGACCTACGAGGAGATCGACCCGCTCTTCGGCACCGTCGAGGAGGCCGAGCAGCTCATCGCCGAACTGCACGCCGTCGGCATCCGCACGATCGTCGACGTGGTCCCGAACCACACCAGCCACCTGCACACGTGGTTCCAGCAGGCACTCGCTGCCGGCCCGGGTTCGCCCGAACGTGAGCGCTACATCTTCCGCGACGGCCGCGGCCCGAACGGCGACCTGCCCCCGAACGACTGGGTGAGTTGCTTCCACGGTCCGGCATGGACCCGCGTCACCGAGGCCGACGGCACGCCGGGCCAGTGGTACCTGCACCTGTTCGCGCCCGAGCAGCCCGACCGCAACTGGGAGCACCCCGACACGGTGCGCGAGCTCGAGGATGCGCTGCGGTTCTGGTTCGACCGCGGTGTCGACGGGTTCCGCATCGACGTCGCGCACTCGCTGTTCAAGGCCCCCGGGCTGCCCGACCTGCACGGTCTGACGTGGGACCACGAGTGTGGCGAGCACCCGCACTGGGACCAGCCGGGTGTCCACGACGTCTACCGGTCGTGGCGGCGCATCGCCGACTCGTACGACCCGCCGCGTGTCTTCGTCGCCGAGGCGTGGGTGCCCGACCACCAGCGGTTGACGCGGTACGTGCGTGCCGACGAGCTGCACACGTCGTTCAACTTCGAGTTCCTCACCTGCCCGTGGGACGCGGCGCGCATGCGCGCCGTCATCGATCGCTCGCTCGAGACGCTCGGTGCAGTCGGCGCGCCGGCGACGTGGGTCCTCGGCAACCACGACGTCGCGCGCGTGGTGTCTCGCTATGCGCGCCTCGAGCAGCGTCGCGGCCAGAACCTCGTGCACCTGGCCAAGGAGTACGACCTCGACCTGGGGCAGCGCCGCGCGCGGGCGGCGATCATGCTGATGCTGGCCCTGCCGGGCTCGGTGTACCTGTACCAGGGTGAGGAACTCGGCCTGCCCGAGGTCGAGGACCTGCCCGGTCATGTCATGCAGGACCCGACGTGGGCCCGCTCGGGCGGCACCGATCCGGGTCGCGACGGGTGCCGCGTCCCGCTGCCGTGGACGGCCGACGCTCCGACGTTCGGTTTCAACTCGACGGGGGTCGAGGGGTGGCTGCCCCAGCCGTCGTGGTTCGGCCGCTACGCCGCGTCGCTGCAGGAGGACGGCTCGGCCTCGATGCTCGCCCTCTACCGCCAGATGGTGGCGGCCCGACGATCAGAGGCAGCGCTCGGCGACGGTGCGATGCGCTGGCTCGACCACCCCGGCACCGACGTGATCGCGTTCGAGCGTGGTGCTGGCTTCGTGTGTGTCGTCAACTTCGGCAAGGACGCGGTGTCGCTGCCGGCCCACGCGAGCGTGGCGCAGGCGAGCGTGCCGCTCGATGCCGACGGCCGACTGCCGGGCGATGCCGCAGTGTGGCTGCACCGCTGAACGCACGGGACGCACGCCGACGGCGGGCGTCGTCAGTGTGACGACCGGGACGCTGGCACCCGCAGGTGCCGGTGCATCAGCGGATCGACTGACCGGTGGTCAGGTCGAACAGGTGGAGATTGCGGACGTCGACCGCCACGGTGACCGGCTGGCCTTCCTTGGCGGTGGTCTGCGCCGAGGCCCGGGCGACGATGGTGGCGGTGGGCTTGTCGGACACCGACGTGGTGGTGCCGTCGCTGCTGACCAGGCGGGCGTCGAGCGCGACGTGCAGCAGCACCTCGGCACCGAGTCCCTCGCGGATGGTGACCGTGCCAGAGAGCACGTCGTGGGCCGATGCGGCGAGCGACGCGTCCTCGAGGTGCTCGGGGCGGATGCCGACACCGACCTCGGCGCCGTCGAAGCCCAGCAGTGACGGCCGGGCAGCGATGACGTCGGCGTGCACCCCGATGGTCTGGTTGCCGATGTGCAGCACCGCGCCGTCGCCGCGGCGCTCGAGGCGGGCGAGCAGCACGTTCATCTGCGGTGACCCGATGAAGGTCGCGACGAAGATGTTGTCGGGGCGGTCGTACAGGTTCTGCGGCGTGTCGACCTGCTGGAGGTAGCCCCGCGACATGACCGCCACGCGGTCACCCATGGTCATGGCCTCGATCTGGTCGTGGGTGACGTAGACCGTCGTGACGCTGAGCTGGCGCTGCAGGTGCGAGATCTCGGCGCGCATCTGGACGCGCAGCTTGGCGTCGAGGTTCGACAGCGGCTCGTCCATCAGGAAGGCCTGCGGCTTGCGCACGATGGCGCGGCCCATGGCGACGCGCTGGCGCTGGCCGCCCGACAGCAGGGCCGGCTTGCGGTCGAGGTACTCGGTCAGTTCGAGGATGCGTGCCGCCTCGTTGACCCGCTCGTCGATCTCGGCCTTGGGCATCTTCTTCAGCTTGAGGGCGAAGGCGATGTTGTCGCGCACCGTCAGGTGGGGATACAGGGCGTAGGACTGGAACACCATGGCGATGTCGCGGTCCTTGGGGTCGAGGTCGTTGACCCGCACCCCGCCGATCACCATGTCGCCGCTCGAGATGTCCTCGAGTCCGGCGATCATGCGCAGGGCGGTGGACTTGCCGCAGCCGGACGGGCCGACGAGCACCAGGAACTCGCCGTCGTCGACCTCGAGGCTCAGCCGGTTCACGGCGTGGTAGCCGTTGTCGTACACCTTGTCGACGTCGACCAGCGAAATCTGTCCCACGATGCCCCCCTGACGTGTCGCTGTGGTCAATCTAGCCACAACGCTTTTCATGCCCGCCCCGCCGTGTTATGGTCGGTTTCGGAATCTTCCAACCTGATTCCACACCATTTCCACGTCGGGTGCAAGCCCCGTGGACCGTCATCCTGAGGGGGAGACAACCATGAAGCAGAAGCGCATCGCCGCAACTGCCATCGCACTCTCGTTCCTCGTCGTTGCCTGCGGCAGTGAGGAGAGCTCGAGCGACACCACCGCCGGTGGCGGTAGTGGCACGCCCGAGTCGATCCTCAACGGCGAGATCAAGTGCGAGCAGCAGTTCGCCGGCAAGAAGGTCACGGTCTTCTCGCCGGTGCGTGACAGCGACAACGACAAGCCGATCGCCGACTACGTGGCTGCGTACCAGCCGCTCGTCGACTGCACCGGCGTCGAGATCGTCTGGGAGGGCACCGACCAGTTCGAGACCGAGATCAACGTTCGCCTCGAGGGTGGCAATGCCCCCGACGTGATCGACTTCCCGCAGCCGGGCCTGCTCGCCTCGCTGGCACGCAAGGGCTTCCTCAAGGAGTTCCCGAGCGACCTCGCCGGCCACGTGACCAGTGACTTCCTCGGTGGCTGGGACAAGTACGGCACCGTCGACGGCAAGATCTTCGGCATTCCCGGCCGCTCGAACATCAAGTCGCTCGTGTGGTACAGCCCCAAGGCGTTCGCCGACAAGGGCTACGAGATCCCGACGTCGCTCGAGGAGCTCAAGGCACTCTCGGACAAGATCGTCGCCGACGGCGGCACCCCGTGGTGCGTCGGCGCCGAGTCGGGCGTGGCGACGGGCTGGGTGCTCACCGACTGGATGGAAGACTTCATGCTCCGCGTGAACGGCGAAGAGGTCTACGACCAGTGGGTCAACCACGAGATCCCGTTCAACGACCCGAAGGTCGCCGCCGTAGCGGACGCCGTGGGCGAGTACGTGAAGAACCCCGATTACCTCGGCGGTGACGGCATGGTGAAGGCGATCGCCACCACCAAGTTCCAGGACGGCGGCCTGCCGATCCTGAGCGGTGACTGCTTCATGCACCGCCAGGCGAGCTTCTACTCCGGTCTGTGGCCGGAGGGCACGACGATCGGTGCTGACGGCGACGTCAACATCTTCTACCTGCCCAGCAACGCAGATGGTCCGAAGTACATGCTCGGCGCCGGCGACCTCTACGCCGCGGGCACCGACAAGCCCGAGACCTTCGCGGTGCTGCAGTACACCGGCTCGTCCGACTACCAGCTCCAGATCGTGAACAAGCGCAAGGAGCTGTCGCCGAACAAGAGCATCGATTTCACCCAGATCGAGGACGCCTTCACCCGCCAGCTCTCCGAGCTGCAGGCCGGTGCCGACGTCTTCCGCTTCGACGGCTCGGACACCATGCCGGGCGCCGTCGGTGCGGGCACGTTCTGGACCGAGGTCACGGCGTGGGTCGTCGGTGGCAGCACCGAGGACTTCGTCAACAACGTCGAGGCCAGCTGGCCCGCCAGCTGATTTCGAGTCAATCGTTGGACTGACATCGAGGGGGCCGGGCCGTGGCCCGGCCCCCTCGGTCGTCTCATCGGCCGCCGGGGGGGCGCGCAGCGGCGACGACTTCGAGCTCCTCGTCGATTACCGGACCGTGCCGAAGGCCGATTCGGGGAT
>JBMSSR010000225.1:0-4625 GCA_049424465.1 Ilumatobacteraceae bacterium | reverse complement strand
GGTCCCGATGAGCGACGTCCTCCAACTCCGGCCGTGGCAGCGCGAGGCCTTCGACAAGTTCGTGGCCAGCGAGCAGCCCGACTTCCTCGCCGTCGCCACCCCGGGCGCCGGCAAGACGACGTTCGCGCTCGCGTGCGCCCGCTGGGCGCTCGCCGCCGATCGTCGACGGGTCATCGTCGTCGCCCCGACGTCTCACCTCAAGACACAGTGGAGCCTCGCGGCACACCGCCTCGGTCTCCATCTCGACCACAACTGGTCGCCCACCGATGGCATCGCCCGCGACGTCCACGGCATCGTCACCACGTTCCAGCAGGTCAGCACCGCCGACACCGCCAAGGTGCTGCGCGGTCTCGCCCACGACGCGTTCGTCATCCTCGACGAGATCCACCACGCCGGCGACGAGCGGGCGTGGGGGGACGGCGTGCGCACCGCGTTCGAGCACGCCCACCGGCGCCTGTGCCTCAGCGGTACGCCCTTCCGCAGCGACACCGCCAGCATCCCCTTCGTGCGCTACGAGGAGACCGGCGTCGGCGGCGAGGCGCAGCCCGACTTCACCTACGGCTACGCCGATGCGCTCCGCGACGGCGGCGTCGTGCGGCCGGTGTACTTCCCGCGGTTCGACGGCCTGATGGAGTGGAGTGCTCCCGACGGCAGCGTGCTGACGGCCAACTTCCACGACGAGCTCGACCGCACCGGCCAGTCACACCGCCTGCGCGCCGCGTTGAGCCTGCAGGGCGACTGGCTGCCCGCCGTGCTGGGACAGGCCCACGAGCGGCTGATGACGATCCGCGAGTCCCATCCCGACGCAGGTGCGCTGGCGATCTGCATGGACCAGGAGCACGCCCGCGACCTCGCGCGCCTCATCCGGTTCCGGTTCAACGTCGACGCCGAGATCGTCGTCAGCGACGACCCCGATGCCAGCAAGAAGATCGCTGCGTTCGCGCGCAGTACCCGGCCGTGGCTGGTCGCCGTGCGGATGGTGAGCGAGGGCGTCGACATCCCGCGACTGCGCGTCGGCGTGTACGCCAGCACGGTCGTCACCGAACTGTTCTTCCGCCAGGCAGTCGGTCGCTTCGTCCGGTGGACGCGCGGCATGCCCAGCCAGAAGGCCTACCTGTACCTGCCCGACGACCCACGGTTGCGCGCCCACGCCTTCCAGATCGCCGAGGCACGCCGACACGTGCTGACGCCGCCGACCGAGCGCGATGACGAGTTCAGCCCCGAACAACTCGAGCGCGAGGCGGCGCAGGAGCTCGGCTTCGAGTACGAGCAGCTGTCGCTCTTCAGCGTGCTGTCGAGCGTCGCCACCGGCATGACGGTGCACGCCTTCACCGAGGACGGTCTCACACTGTTCGACGACGAGCCCGACGTGCCCGAACCTGACGGTTCGTTCGACCCGGGTGGCGGCATCGAGCTGCCCGACATTCCCACCGACGCGGGCTACGTGCTGACCGAGGGCAAGAGCGTCGCCGAGCGCAAGCAGGAACTGCGCGAGCGCAACATGGACATCGCCCGCCGGCTCGTCGACCTCACCGGCTGGTCGCACGGCAGGGTCCAATCCGAGCTGAACCGTCTCGCCGGCATCACGTCGGTCGGTGCCGCCACCAACGAACAGCTCGAGCGTCGAGCCCGCCACGGTGAGGCGTGGCTGCGCCGCAGGTAACCTTCGGCACATGCCCGCCGTCGGAGAACACCACCCGGCGTTCGAGGAGTACTGCGAGTGCATCTTCGAGCTGCAGGAGGACGAACTGTCCGTCGCCCAGGTCCGCATCGCCGAGCGCCTTCAGGTCAGCCGTGCCGCGGTGAGCGAGATGATCAAGCGGCTGCTCGCCGAGGGGCTCATCACACAGGACGGCCGTGACATCCACCTGACCGCACAGGGTCTCGACATCGCACAGCGCACCGTGCGCCGCCACCGGCTCGCCGAGCGGTTCCTCACCGACGTCCTCGGCCTGTCGTGGGCAGAGGCACACCACGAGGCGGGGCGGTGGGAACACGTGATGAGCGACGCCGTCGAGTCGGCCATGACCCGCGTGCTCGGCCACCCGACGACGTGCCCGCACGGCAACCCCATCCCCGGCGCCGCCTACGACGAGCCGACGCAGGTCCCGCTCGCCGGCATCGCCGTCGGCACCACGTTCACGGTCTCGCGCATCCCCGAGGAACTCGAGTTCACGCCGGGGCTGCTCGATTTCCTCGAAGAGCGAAGCATCCTGCCCGGCCGCGCCGGCAGGCTGGTCGCGGCCACGGCCGACGGCGCGCTGCACATCGACATCGACGGCGCCACGGTCGAGGTCGACCGGTTCGTCGGCGAGCGGATGCTGGTGGTGCTGTGAACCGCGTCAGGTCCCGCCGCTCACCCCACCACGGCTTCGCGCTCGTGGCACCGGCGCTCGGTGTCGCCACCGTGCTGTCCGCCTGCGCACCCACCACCTACGACGCCTCGCTCGCCACGACGATTGCGGTCAGCACCACGACGACGCTGCCCGTGGGCAGTGCTGCCGAACTGCTGCCGGCGATGGTCGACGAGGTCAAGGGACTCAGTGCACGCGTCGAGGCGGGCGACGGCGAGCGCGACGCTGCGGCGCGCATCGCACAGTTGTGGGCGGCGATCGCCGACGAGGTGACGGCGTCGCACCCTGACCTCGTCGAAGACTTCGAGTTCGTCGTCAGCCGGTGCACGCTCGCCGCCGAGCGCCACCGCCCGGCCGACGCCGACCGCGCCTACAAGAACCTGGTCGTCCTCGCGGCCACCGTCACTGCGGGCTGAGCCCCGGCACACCGAACGGTGCGCGACGACCGGCCCGCTGCGGCCTCAGCCGTCGTGGCCCATCGCTGACGGCAGCGGTCGGGCGTGCACGATGGTGAGCCGCTTGGTGCTGCGGGTGAGCGCGACGTACAGCGCCCGCATGCCCTGACGCTCGGCCTCGACGATCGCCGCCGGCTCGACCACGATGACACCGTCGAGCTCGAGTCCCTTGACGACGCTGACGGGCACCACGGTGATACCCATCTCGAGGCCGCTCCGGGTGGCCGAACCGTGCTCGATACCCGCAGCCTCGAGCGCTGACGTGACATCGGCGAACATCGCGTCGGGGACCACCACGGCGACATTGCCGTCGTGCAGCTCGGTGTCGAGCTCCTTGGTCGCTGCGACGACCGCGTCGAGCAGTTCGCCCGGCGCGACGTGCACGAACTCGGGGTGCTCGTCCCCCTCGCGAACGCTGGTGGGGGCCCGGAGCCCCGGCGTCGCGACCATCATCACGCGGTTGGCCAACGCCATGATCTGTGCCGGGATGCGGTAGCCCACACTGAGGCCGACGACGCGGGACGGCTTCTGGTCGGGCAGGTGGCGCAGCACATCGGCCCAGTCGTCGGGGGCGAGCGCGCCCGTGGCCTGCGCGATGTCACCGACGACAGTGAGACTGCCGTTGAGCGAGCGTCGGCTCACCATGCGCAACTGCATCGGCGTGAGGTCCTGCACCTCGTCGACGACGATGTGGCCGTAGGTGCGGATCTCGTCGACCTCCTCGACCCCACCCTTGCGCGCAGGCCGAGCGCCCAGGTAACTGCGCGCCTCGTCGAGCAGCGCGATGTCGTGCTCGGTCCAGCGCACGTCGGCGACATCGACCGCACGTTCGCGGTACAGCGCGAGGTACTCGCGCTCGGCGAGGTGCTTCGACGCCGCCAGCTTGAGCAGCGCCTTGCTGCCGAACAGGTCGTGCAGCAACTGTGCCGGCGTGAGGACGGGCCACATGCGCTCGAGCGCAGCACGCACCTCGGGCAGGTGGCGCACCCCGTCCTTGACGTCGCTGACCGACAGACCGCCCTCGCGCCACGTCGTGGCGAGCGACTGCCACACCTCGCCCTCCACCCACTTGCGGCCGGCGTTGTGGCGGCGGAACCGGCGCTGCGCCGTGCGGACGATGCGCTGGCTCTCGGCCGCCGTGAGTCGGAGGTACCCGGTGCGGAACGGCACGACGAGATCGTCACGCAGCGGCCGCTCGCGGTCGGTGACGGCCTGGTCGATGACGAGGCTCATGCGGATGTCGCCCTTGACCTGCGCCGCCTCGTGCGAGTCGGCCGGGTCGATGCCGTACCTCGCCCACGACACATCGGGCACGAGGTCGGCGAGCACGGCCTGCTCGACGCCTGCCTCGCCGAGCGATGGCAGCACCCGCTCGATGTACCGCAGGAACACCCGGTTGGGACCGATGACGAGGACACCCTGCTCCTCGAGCGGGAACCGGTACGTGTACAGCAGGTAGGCCGCGCGGTGCAGCGCGACCACGGTCTTGCCCGTGCCGGGCCCGCCCTGCACCACGAGCACGCCTGCCTGCGGCGAGCGGATGATCTCGTCCTGCTCGGACTGGATGGTGGCGACGATGTCGCCGAGCTGGCCGGTGCGCCCGCGCTCGATCGCCGCGAGCAGCGTGCTGTAGCCGCGGATGCCGTCGGGGCGACCGAGTGCATCGGTGCCTGCGACCTCACCGCCGATGCCCAGGTGCCCCGCGCCGAACAGCTCGTCCTCGAGGCCGAGGAGCCGACGTCCCTCGACATGGAAGTGGCGTCGACGGACGAGGCCCAGCGGCTCGCGACCGGTCGCGCGGTAGAACGGCTCGGCC
>JBMSSR010000224.1:0-4649 GCA_049424465.1 Ilumatobacteraceae bacterium | reverse complement strand
ACCTGGTGGCGGACCTTGCGTACGCCTGGCTCGACCCGAGGATCCGTCTTGACTGACACCAACGCTCCCAAGAACAGCCCGGCGGCCAGCGACGCCTCGATCGGTGTGCTGCGCGAGTCGATCTCACCGCGCAAGATGGCGCTCAAGCGGTATCTCAGCAACCGTGCCGCCGTGGTGGCCGCGTTCGTCCTGACGATCATCGTGTTGTTCGTTGCGCTGTCACCCCTGACGGCTCGGTACGGCATCAATGAATCGATCTTCAAGGCCGAGGCGGGCAAGGCCAACCAGAACCTGTCCCCGTTCGGCACGGCGTGGTTCGGTACTGATGGCAACGGTCGAGACCTCTACAGCCGCATCATCTTCGGTGCGCAGGTGTCACTGCTCATCGGGCTGTTCACCGGCCTGCTCTCGGTCGGACTCGGCACCATCATCGGAGCGACTGCGGGCTACAAGGGCGGGAAGCTGGACGACATCATCATGCGCGTCACCGACGTGGCACTGGCGCTGCCGTTCCTCGTCGTGCTCGTCATCGCCCGCGGCATGCTGCAGAACGTCAGCTGGATCACTGCGGTGATCGGCGAGTCGACGTCGGTGCGGTTCACGGTGATCCTGCTGTCGATCTTCGGCTGGATGGGTGTCGCCCGACTGGTGCGTGGTCAGGTCAAACAGCTCAAGGAGCGCGAGTTCATCGAGGCGGCCCGCGCGCTCGGGGCATCGACCAAGCGGATCATGTTCCGCCACCTGCTGCCGAACTCGATCGGACAGATCATGGTGGCCCTTACCCTGGCGGTCGTCGGCGCCATCACCGCCGAGGCAACGCTGAGCTTCTTCGGCTGGGGCCCCGACGCGGGTTCCGGCATGACGTCGTTGGGCCTCCTCATCCGTGACTCGAAGAAGGCGGTGCCGCCGGGATACTGGTGGTTGGTGGTCTTCCCCGGAGGGTTTTTCATCGTCCTCTCGCTGTGCATCAACTTCATCGGTGACGGACTGCGCGATGCCGTCGACCCGAAGATGCAGCAGGAGGTGAAGTGATGACCGCAGCACTGTCGGTCACCGACCTGAGCGTGTCGTTCCGCACTCTGCTCGGCCGAGTGCAGGCCGTGCGCGGCGTCTCGTTCGACGTGCAGCCCGGCGAGGTGCTTGCGGTGGTGGGCGAGTCGGGCTCGGGCAAGTCGGTCACGTTCCTCGGCATCATGGGTCTGCTCGGCCGCAACGCCGACATCGAGGGCTCGGCGACGGTCGGCGGGGTCGAACTCGTCGGCGCCAAGCCGCGCGCGCTGCGCAAGGTGCGTGGCAAGGAGATGGCGATGATCTTCCAGGATCCGCTCTCCGCGCTGAATCCGGTCCATCGTGTCGGCGCCCAGGTGGCGGAGATGCTGCTCAATCACCAGCCCGACATGTCGCGTGCACAGGCAGCGGACCGAGCGGTCGAGTTGCTCGACATCGTCGGCATCCCGCAGCCCGCCGAGCGTGCCCGTCAGTACGCGCACGAGTTCTCAGGCGGCATGCGCCAGCGCGTGATGATCGCCATGGCGATTGCCAACAACCCCAAGGTGTTGATCGCGGACGAGCCGACAACGGCGCTCGACGTGACGGTGCAGGCGCAGATCCTCGAGGTCATCGACCGCATCCGCAAGGAACTCGGCACCGCGGTGGTGCTCATCACCCACGACCTCGGTGTCGTGGCGCGTATGGCCGACAGGGTGCAGGTGATGTACGCCGGTCGCGTCGTCGAGCGCGGCGACGCGCTGCCCGTCTTCCAGCACCCCGAGCACCCGTACACGCGTGGTCTGCTGCACTCGCTGCCGACGCTCGGCCGCGAGCGCCTCACGCCGATTCCGGGTGCGCCGCCCAACATGCTCGAGCCCCCGTCGGGCTGCGCGTTCCGCGTGCGGTGCTCGTTCGCGATCGATGCGTGTGCCGGGCCGATTCCCGAGCTGCGCCGCAGCGGTGACAGCGACACGGCGTGCGTGCGCGCCGGGCAGTTGGAGGTGGCAGGGTGAACCAGCCCGTCGTCAAGGTGAGCGGGCTCACCAAGCACTTCTCGATCAAGGTCGCCCGTGGCCTGCGGGTTGCTCGTCGCACGGTGCAGGCCGTGTCGGGCGTCGACCTGACGATCGAGCCGGGCCAGACCTTCGGCCTCGTCGGCGAGAGCGGCTCGGGCAAGACCACGGTCGGTCGGTGCATCCTCCGCCTCATCGAGCCCACCTCGGGCTCGGTCGAGTTCAAGGGTCGCGAGCTCGTGGGCATGCCTGCCGAGGAGTTGCGGCAGCTGCGGCGCGAGATGCAGATCGTGTTCCAGGACCCGTACGCATCGCTCGACCCGAAGATGACGGTCGGTTCGTCCATTGCGGAGCCGCTCGAGATCCAGGGCATCGCCGGCGATCACCAGGCCCGCGTCGCCGAGTTGCTCGACCTGGTCGGACTCGCGCCCGACCACGCCAAGCGCTTCCCCCACGAGTTCTCCGGCGGTCAGCGCCAGCGAGTCGGTGTGGCCCGCGCGCTGGCGCTCAACCCGTCGTTCATCGTGCTCGACGAGCCGGTCTCGGCGCTCGACGTCAGTATTCAGGCCGGTGTGGTCAACCTGCTGCAGGACCTGCAGCAGCGCATGGGCCTCAGCTACCTGTTCATCGCCCACGACCTGTCGGTGGTGCGGCACATCAGCGATGTCGTCGCCGTGATGTACCTCGGCAAGATCATGGAGATCGCCCCGTCGGAGGACCTGTACCGGACGCCGGTGCACCCGTACACCCGGGCGCTGCTGTCGGCCGTGCCCGAGCCCGACCCGGTGCTCGAGAAGTCGCGGACACGCATCATGCTGCAGGGCGACGTGCCGAGCCCGATCGACCCGCCGTCGGGGTGCCGCTTCCGTACCCGCTGCCCGTTCGCCCAGGAGCAGTGCGCCGCCGAGGAGCCCGCCCTGATCGACCGGGGCCACGGGCACCCGGTGGCCTGCCACTTCCCCGACGTCGGCAGATAGGCTCGATGGCCGTGCGTACCGTGATCATGTACCTCACCGTGCTGGTGAACATCGTCTCCCTCGTGGGCATGGTGGCCGGCGTCCTCATGCACAGCGGCCGCGGTGGTGGCCTCAGCGACATGTTCGGCGGCGCCGGCACGACGGCCCTCGGCAGCACTGCTGCAGAGCGGAACCTCACCCGCATCACGACCGTGATGGGCATCATCTGGATCGGCTCGGTCATCGCCCTCAGCTTCCTGTTGGTGCGCTGACACCGCTCGGATAGCCTTCGCATCCCACCCACGTCGGAGTGGCGGAATAGGCAGACGCGCTAGCTTGAGGGGCTAGTGAACGTAAGTTCGTGGGGGTTCAAGTCCCCCCTCCGACACCACTGATGACGTCCTGAGCATCGGCAGAGCCCGAACCCTTCTGGGTTCGGGTTTCTTGTTCTCCGGGATGCACGTACGCAGTCCTGCTCACTCGGTCGGCGTGCCGACTCAAGATCTCCCTACGAGAGGGCGATACTTGGAGTGTGACCTTGGCCCGCGTCTCCTCCCGGTTCTGCCGTGTTCGTCGGGGCGCGCTGGCCGTGGTCGCGGTGTTGGCGGCGGTGCCGCTCTCGACCGCAGCCACCGCTGCTGCCGCGTCGGCGCAGTTGGTGACGAATCCTTCGGTCGAGACGGTGAGCACCTCGAGCACGTCGTTGCCCCTCGGCTGGACGAAGGTGTCGAGCGGCAAGTTCAGGCTGACGCAGTCGTACCCGTCAGCGGATGCCCATACCGGCACGCGGTTCGTGCGGTCGACGATGTCGTCGTACACCTCGGGTCATGCCGGGTGGCGTGTCAGTCCGGTCGGCGTCGTCGCCGGCCAGACCTACGCGTTCAGCACGTGGTACCGCGCCGGGCTCCCGACGTCGATCTACGCCGAGTTCCGCACCTCGGCGGGTGTGGCGACGTACCAGTTGGTCAGTACTTCGGCGGCGGCTGCGTCGTGGACCCAGGTGACGGCGTCGATCACCGTCCCTGCCGGCACAGCGACGATGAGCGTGATGCATCGACTCGCGGGCGTCGGCACGCTGGACGTGGACGACACCACGCTGACGGGTGAGGCGCCCGGGTCGTCGTTGGCGACGCCTGCAGCGCCGACGGTCTGTGCAACTGCCGTGTCCCAGCTTTCGGTGTCATGGGCGGCGGTGGCTGGTGCGACCTCGTACGACGTCTCGTACGGCATCGTGGGTGCCACCTCGACGACGTTGTCCGGTGTCACGTCCACAACTCGCGCGCTCACCGGTCTCGCCGCCGGCACGTACTCGGTGTCAGTACGCGCCGTCAATGCAACATCGACGTCGGCCTGGTCACCGGCGACGACCTCGACCGCGGTGTCCGCCTCGGCGACGTCGCTCGTCCTGAACGGCTCGTTCGAGCTGTCCGACTCGACGTGCCAGGCCCCGCTGCAGTGGATCAAGGGTGGGTGGGGGACCAACACCAGAGTGCTCTCGTCGCCTGCGTCAAGTGCAGCGACCGGCAGTCGGTTCGGGCGCGTCGTGGTGTCCGGCTACTCCAGCGGCGATGCCAAGTGGGCGTTCGACCACGTGCCGGTGACCGCGGGTGGCACGTACGTCTTCAGCGATCGATACCGGTCCGACGTCTCGAGCCAGTGGACGATCGAGTACCGCTCGAGTGGCGGGGTA
>JBMSSR010000223.1:0-4668 GCA_049424465.1 Ilumatobacteraceae bacterium | reverse complement strand
TCAGTCTCAGCAGGCATGGGGGCGCGCAGGGTCACCGGGACATGGGAGTAGCGGGACACAGGACGCACGGCAACGGACGAGCCTATCCGTGGGCCAGCGGAAACGTCAACCGTCAGAGCCCGAACATCCGGCGGCTCGGTCTGGGGCCAAACGGTACGGCCGTCCGAGGAGCGATGTCAAGCATTCCCGGGGACGCGAAACGGCCCGGGGGACGAACCCCGGGGCCCTCTCGGACAGTGCTGTCGTGCTCAGGCGGCGATGCCGCCCGGGATCACTTGACCTCGATGGTCGCGCCGGCCTCGACGAGCTTGGCCTTGGCCGACTCGGCGGCGTCCTTGTTGACCTTCTCGAGGACGGGCTTGGGGGCGCCGTCGACGAGGTCCTTGGCCTCCTTGAGGCCGAGGCTGGTGAGCTCGCGCACCACCTTGATGACGCCGATCTTCTGGGCGCCGGCGTCGGTGAGGATGACGTCGAACTCGTCCTTCTCCTCGGCGGCGGGGGCGGCAGCGCCACCACCCGCGGCCACGGCGGCCACGGCCACCGGGGCAGCGGCGGTCACGCCGAACTTCTCCTCGAACGCGTCGAGCAGTTCCTTGAGCTCGATGACGGTGAGGTTGCTGATTGCTTCGAGGATCTGATCCTTCGACATTGGGGTTCTCCTGTGAATTCGTGGGTGCGTCGGGATGACGCGTCGTGCGTGGTTGTGGTGAGAGCTGCCTCAGGCAGCCTTCTGATCGATGAGGGCCTTGAGGCCGTAGGCGAAGTTGCGGGGCAGTGCCTGGAGCAGGCCGGCGGTCTTCACCAACGGCGCCTGCAGGGCACCCGCAAACATCGACAGCAGCACCTCGCGGCTCGGCAGGTCGGCGAGCGCCTCGACGTCCTTGGACGTCATGAGCTTGCCGGCCATGTGGCCACCCTTGAGGACGAGCAGCGGCGTGGTGCGGGCTGCGTCGCGGAGCGCCTTGGCGGTTGCAGCCACATCGGAGCCGGCGAGGGCGATGCCAGCCGGGCCGACGAGCAGCGAGTCAAGACCCTCGAGACCGGCTTCGTTGGCACCGCGGCGGGCCAACGTGTTCTTGAACACCTTGAACTCACCACCTGCCTTGCGGAGCTCGACGCGGAGTGCGGCGAGCTGGCCCACCGACAGACCGCGGTACTCGCAGACGAACACCGCGTCGGCTGCCTTCAGCCGCGCGGTGACGTCCTCGACCACCGAGACCTTCTCGGGACGGGGAATGCGTGTCGTCATGTACACCTCCTCTCGCTTCGACTCGGGGTGCTCGCGTGAGCGAACACCGCGAGGAGCAAGAGCGGACGGGCATGACACCCGAACAGCCATCGATCCGGCGAGTATTCACCTCGGCTGGTGGGGCGAACCCATTGTCCCGTGAGGGGCCAGCGGTCTTCGGCGAGCGACCGGTTGTGTTGTCGGGTCGGCACGCTACCGGCGCGAACGGCGGGGCGAAACCCGGCGCCGCGGGCGGTGGTGCGACACACTGGCCGGATGACGACCCGAACCGCAGCCGACGCCGTCGACGCAGACCGGCTCCTGTCCGACCTGCGCGCGCTGCGCACGTTCGGCGCCGAGGGCACCGGGGTCCGCCGCACGTCGCTGAGCCCCGTCGACGTCGCCTCGCGCGAATGGCTCGTCGGCAGGTTCGCCGGGGCGGGCCTCGACGCCCGGATCGACGGGCTCGGCACCGTGGTCGGGCGCAGCGGCGTGGGTGGCAGGGCCGTCGTCCTCGGCTCGCACACCGACACCCAGCCGCTCGGCGGGTGGCTCGACGGGGCGTACGGGGTGGTGTGCGGCCTCGAGGTCGCCCGTGCCCTGCCACACCTCGCCATCGATGTCGTGTCGTGGATGGACGAGGAGGGCACGTTCCACGGCTTCGTCGGGAGCCGGGCGTTCGCCCGTCACGACATGTCGGCCGACCTCGAGACCATGGCCGGACCGCTGCGCGACGCCGGGTGGTGGGGTCGCCCGGTCTGGCAGGTCGAGCCCGACCGCCACGTCGGTTACCTCGAGGCCCACATCGAGCAAGGTGGCCGGCTGGAGGCGACCGGCAGCCGGCTGGGTGTCGTCACGGCGATCGTCGGCATCCGCCAGCACGTGGTGCGGTTCGGCGGCCGGCGCAACCATGCCGGCACCACACCGATGCCGATGCGCGCCGACGCGTCGGTCGCACTGGTGCGCTTCCTCACCGCGCTCGACGCGGCCTTCGACGCAGCGCGAGGCCCGGACTCCGTGTGGACCCACGGCCGCCTGTCGGTCGGGCCGGGCGCACCGAGCATCATCCCCGACTCGGCCGAGGTGACGGTGCAGTACCGCGACCCCGACGCGGTCGTGCTCGCCCGACTCGACGAGGCGTTCGCCCGCACGGTGGCAGGCGCTCGCGCCTCGTCACCCGCCGGCGTCACGATCGACGTCGCGCCGAGCGAGTACCAGGTACCGCCGGTCGAGATGGACCACGGCCTCGCCGAGGTGCTGGCCGGTGCGGCGGCCGAGCTCGCCCCCGGGGCGTGGACGCGCATGCCGAGCGGCGCAGCGCACGATGCACAGGTCGTGAGCGAGGTGTTGCCGTCGGCGATGCTGTTCGTGCCGAGCATCGGCGGCATCAGCCACGCCGACGACGAGGACACCGACGTCGCCGACCTGGTGCTGGGTTGCCGCACGCTCGCGCGTGCCGTCGAGATGCTGCTCGACCGCTGACGGGCCACACGCCGACCGTGCCGGTCGGCGATGCGACCTCAGGCCTCGGCGCGGAGGCGGTTGGTGTCGACCTTGACGCCGGGGCCCATGGTGCTGCTGACCGAGATCTTCTTCAGGTAGCGACCCTTGGCCGAGGCCGGCTTGGCACGCTGCAGCTCGTCGAGCACGGCACGGAAGTTGGCCTCGAGGGCCTCGATGCCGAAGCTGGCCTTGCCGAGCAGCACGTGCACGTTGCCGTAGCGGTCGGTGCGGTACTCGACCTTGCCACCCTTGAACTCGCTGACCGCACGGGCCACGTCCTGGGTGACGGTGCCGGTCTTGGGGTTGGGCATCAGGCCGCGCGGGCCGAGCGTGCGGCCGAGGCGACCGACGAGGGGCATCATGTCCGGCGTCGCGATCGCGATGTCGAAGTTGAAGTTGCCCTTCTCGATCTCGGCGGCCAGGTCGTCGGCTCCGACGAGGTCGGCACCGGCGTCGCGTGCCTGCTGGGCGGCCTCGCCGGCGGCGAACACGGCGACGCGGACGTCCTTGCCGGTACCGCTGGGCAGCGCCACGGTGCCGCGCACCATCTGGTCGGCCTTGCGGGGATCGACACCGAGACGCACGGCGACGTCGACGGTCTCGTCGAACGTGGCCTTGGCCATCGCCTTGACGAGGGTCAGCGCCTCGGTGGGCGTGAACTGCTCGTCACGGTTGTAGGTCTTGACGGAATCGGCGAACTTCTTGCCGGACATGGTGGTCTCCCTCGTGGTGAACGCCGCCGGGCGAGGTCGTCCCGGTCGAGCGGTTGGTTGGTGTGGTTGGTTGCCCTGACCGACGGTCAGGAGACCTTGAGGCCCATCGAGCGGGCGGTGCCACGCACCTGCTGCTTGGCGGCCTCGAGGTCGTAGGCGTTGAGGTCGGGCATCTTGATCTTGGCGACCTCTTCGACGTCAGCCTCGGTGACGGTGCCGACCGAGGTCTTGCCCGGGGTGGACGAGCCCTTGGCGAGCTTGGCCTTCTCGCGGAGCAGCACCGGCGTGGGCGGCGTCTTGAGGATGAACGAGAACGTGCGGTCCTCGAAGATGGTGATCTCGACCGGGATGATGGTCCCGACCTGCGCCTCGGTGGCGGCGTTGTACTGCTTGACGAAGTCCATGATCGGCACGCCGTGCGGGCCGAGCGCGGTACCCACGGGCGGGGCCGGGGTGGCCTTGCCCGCCGGGATCTGGATCTTGACGATCGCTGCGACCTTCTTCTTTGCCATGTCGTTGCCTTGTCTCTTGTTCGTCTGTCGTCGTAGGTGGTGGGGTGATGGTCAGAGCTTGCTGACCTGGCTGAAGTCCATCTCGACCAGCGTGTCGCGGCCGAAGATGTTGACGAGCACCTTGAGCTTGAGGTGATCGGCGTTGATCTCGGCCACGGTGCCGGCGAAATCGGCGAACGGGCCTTCCTTGACGCGCACGCTCTCGCCCACCTCGTAGTCGAGCTTGGGCTTCTTGCGCTGCGGCAGGCCACCGGTGCCGTCGCCCTTGGCCGACAGGAAGGTCTGCACCTCACGGCGCGACAGCGGCGTGGGCTTCTGGCCGATCTTGCTCTGGCCGACGAACCCGGTGACGCCCGGCGTGTTGCGGATGCAGTACCACGAGTCGTCGTCCATGACGCAGCGAACCAGCAGGTAGCCGGGGAAGACCTTCTTCTGCACGGTCTGCTTGCGGCCGTTCTTGAACTCGTCGACCTCTTCCATGGGGATGACGATCTCGAAGATCTTCTCCTCCATGTTCATGCTCTGGATACGAGCAGTGAGGTTGGCGGTGACCTTCTTCTCGTAGCCCGACTGCGTGTGCACGACGTACCACTGGCCCGGACGGGTCCAGGGATCGTCGACCGTCTCGGTCTCCTCGTCGGCCACGGCGCCGTCGCCAGCGTCGCTCGTCACCGTGTCGGCGTCATCGGCGAGGTCGAACGAGGCGTCGACC
>JBMSSR010000222.1:0-4683 GCA_049424465.1 Ilumatobacteraceae bacterium | reverse complement strand
TGGCCACTCGGGCACCCTTCCGTTCGGCAGGCTAGCGGCACGTCCCCCTCACCGACACCGCTCGCGGCTGGCCGCGAGCGGCCGTCCCGGTGGGACGCAGCGAACGGTCCCCCGCCGTGCCGGCGCGCCAGCAGTACGGTTCGCGAGGTGGACGTCGACCTGTTCGACGACGGCGGGGCATCGATGCCGCGGCCGGCGCGCGACATCATCGACGCGGCGCGCCGCCGCCTCGACGCTGCCGAGGTTCGGCTCATGTTCGAGACCCCGCTGTCGGTGTTCGTGCACCACGGCGAGGTGTTCGCCGCCGGCCGATGGTCCGATGCGCTGCTGCAGGCCGTCGCCGACCTGCCGGTACCGCGCTACGAAGTGACCGCGCTGCGCCGACTGCCCGGACGGGTCACGACTGGAGTCGACACCGGGCCGGTCGCGATGCCGGTGCTCACCGCGCCGTCGCTCGCACCCGTCATACCCACGGGCGCGGCACAGCACGTCGTCACCGCACAGCCGACCTCACAGACCATCGACACCACCGGCCAGATCCCGCAGCAACCTGTCGTGATCGCTGCGACCCTCGCCGCAACGACGCTCGAGTCAGTGGTGCCGATCCCGATCGTCTCACACACACCGTGGCGCGACTCGCTCGATGCCGAGCTGGCTGCGCACGGCGGTGACGTGGTGGTCGCCGACGAGCCCGCTGCCACGGTGACACCGGCACCCGAGCCACCGCGTCTCACCACCCGCAACCCCCGGTGGCCGGCGGTGCCGTCGACCCCCTTGCTGCCGACGCACACCGACCCCACACCGGTCGAGGTCGTGCGGGCGATCCTCGACGAGACACCGCTCGACGTCGCACGTGCGGTCATCGACAGCGCCGACCACCTCGACCGCCATCACGACGACGCGGCACGCGCGATCGCGGCTGAGGTAGAGGCCGCCGTCCGCCGCGCGCTCCATCAGCACGCCGACTGACGGATCACGCCCGGCGCGTCGTCGCCCGGGTCAGCGGCGTCGGGCGAAGAAGTCCTTCAGCAGCCGGCCGCACTCGTCGGCCCGCACGCCGCGGGTGACGGGCGGCCGGTGGTTGAGTCGGTCGTCGCCGCACACCGTGTACAGGCTCTCGACGGCGCCGGCCTTGGGATCGGTCGCGCCGTACACCACCCGGCCGATGCGCGCATTGACCAGCGCGCCGGCGCACATGACGCACGGCTCGAGCGTGACGTACAGCGTGCAGTCCAGCAGGCGCCAGTGGCCCACTGCGGTGGCGGCGTCGCGCAGTGCGAGCACCTCTGCGTGCGCCGTCGGGTCGCCGGTCAGCTCGCGCTCGTTGTGTCGGCGGGCGATGACCGTGCCGTCACGGACCACGACGGCGCCGATGGGCACGTCTCCGTGCCCCTCGGCGGCGCGCGCCTCGTCGATCGCCACCTGCATGAAGCGGCGGTCGACGTCGTCGGCGGCGTCGATGGAGTCGACGACCGTGGTCATGAGCGGAGGGAGTGGGATTTGAACCCACGGTGAGTTTCCCCACACACGCTTTCCAGGCGTGCCGATTCGGCCGCTCTCGCATCCCTCCCGAAGGCGCAGAGGGTAGCGGCACGATGCACCGATGCCGTTAGGCTCGCGCGTGCAGTCGGATGCACATCCGCTGCTCGCACCCGCCGGGTGCGGTGACGGTCGGGCCCTGTGCGACGGGCGTCCGGGAACCAGGTCAGGCCAGGAATGGAGCAGCCTTCAACGGTGCCGCCTGTGTGCCGCAGGCCACCTGGCCGTCACCGCAGCCGGCGGGTGTTGTCATGTCCGGCGTGCGCACGCGATGCCCGAGTGACACCACACCTCATACCTGGCGTGTCGCTGCCGCCTTCGCCGCCTTCGTCGCGCGGGCGACCAACTGTGGTGCGCCCAGCCGCTCGGCCATCGTCGGCGCGTTGCTCGTGGGGCCCGACCAGCGCCAGTCGTCGACCGCGCCGACGGTGACGTCGGTGACCACCGTGGCGATGCGCCGGAACAGCAGCGCGTCGTCGAACCGCTCGCGCAGCGTGGTGCACAGCTTGTCGGCGCCGCGCAGGCCGGGGACCTCCCAGTCGGCGGCGCGGACGGGGATGTCCTCGATCCGCCCGTAGCGGGAGAGCACGGTGGCGGCACTCTTGGCCCCCCATCCGGGCAGGCCGGGGAACCCGTCGGCCGAGTCGCCCACGAGCGCGAGGTAGTCGGCGACCGCGGCCGGGCCGACGCCCATGCGCGCCGCCACGCCGTCGGCGTCGAGGATCTCGTCCTTGCGCCGGTCGTACTGCACGACCCGGGTACCGCGCACGCACTGGCCGAGGTCCTTGTCGGGGGTGACGATGAGCACCTGCTCGACCCGGTCGTCGGCGTCGGCAACGGCCGCAGCAGAGCCGAGCGCGTCGTCGGCCTCGAACTCGACCATCGGCCAGACCGTGAACCCGAACGCGACGAGCGCCTCCTCCATCACCGGGATCTGGTCGAGCAGTACCTGCTCCATCCCGGCCGAGGTCTTGTACCCGTCCCACAGGTCGTTGCGGAAGCTCTCGACGACGTGATCGCTCGCCACACCGACGTGCGTCGCACCGTTGGCGACGAGCTGCAGCGTGCTGGCCACCACGCCGGCCGTGGCGGCGAACGGGTGCGGCGAGCCGTGACGGGCCGCCATCCCGAAGTGCTGGCGGAACAGTTCGTAGGTGCCGTCGACGAGGTGGACCTTCACAGCGGCACCCTATTGCCCAGAATCCCTCAAGGATTGGGCAAGACTGGTCGATACATGCCCTGTGCGAGGGCCCCCTCGCCGTGACCGCCCCCGACCGCGCCGCCATCGGCCAGACTGTCCCCAGAGCCACCACCCGTCGATCCCACGCAACGGGGCCGACCCACCACACGCCGTACGTGGCACCAGAAGGAGGAACCGCATGACCACGAGCCCCGTTCCCGGCGGCCAGTCAGCCGCCACCGACGCGCTGGCCGCGACCATCGCCTCCGTCGTCGAGCGACAGCTCACGCAGTACCTCTCGACGATCCACAAGCAGGTCGAGGGCGTGCGCGAGTCCACTGCCACCACCATCTCGACACTGCACGAGGAGGTCGAGCGGCGCATCTCTGCGATCCTGCACCGCATCGAGAGCCAGCAGCAGGCGACCGAGAACTACCAGCGCTCGCTGCAGAAGGCGCTCGAGGAGCGCCTCGCCCTGTTCGCCGAGCACCAGCAGGCCCGGCTCGACGACTTCGACCGCCGTCTGCGCATGATCCCGGCCGGCGGCGTCGACGCCACCGAGCTCGCGGCGCTGCGTGACCACCTCGACCAGCAGACCGGTGCCGCGCACTCGCGGATCGACGAGCTGCACAAGGCGATCCGCCGGTTCGACGAGCAGGCCGCGGCGATGGTGCAGCACGTCAACGACACCACCAACCTGCTCTCGCAGCGCATGGACGACAGCAGTCAGATGCTCGCCAATGCCGTCGAGGAGCGACTCGTCATCGTCCGCAATGCGCTCGACGTGGTCGGCCAGAGCATCCCGCGCCAGCTCGCCGAGCACACCACGCTCATCAACCAGCGCATCGAGGCCACCGACAACGGCGTCACCGACCGCATGCTGGCGATGGAGACCCGCATCAACGACCAGCAGGGCACGCGCCTCGCCGACCTCGAGGCCACGCTGGGCCGCGTCAGCTCGGGCTTCGACGACTCGCTCACCGCGATGTCGCACCGCCTGCTCGAGCTCGACGACCGCATCGCGTCGTTCCAGGGTGTCCTCGACGGGTTCGACGAGCGCCTCAAGGGCATCGACCAGTCCGGCCTCGACGACCTCAAGCAGCAGATGTCGAGCGCGGTCGGCGAGGCGATGCTCGTGCGCATCGAGCTCGACCGTGCGATCGGCGACATGTCCGAGAAGCTCGACAAGGCCAACGTGCGCATGGCGGACATCGAGGGCTTGCTCGCCGATGAGATGGACGTCAATGCCTCGGTGCAGCTCGAGCGCCTCGACGAGCTCGAGCGTGCGCTTGCAGAGCTCGACCCCGATCGCTTCGCGCCCAGCACCGCCCGCGTGACGGCAGCACAGACGGCGCGCACCGAGCGGGCCGAGACCGCCGCTGCGGCAGCGACCGCACCACTGCCCGAGCCGGCACCCGCCACTGTCGAGCCGACTCCGGCACCCGCAGGCGCGACGCCCGACTGGCTGCCGACGTCGCTGCTGCAGACGCCCATCACTCCCGGCCCTGCCGGGGTCCCCGCCGCCAAGGCCCCGACGTTCTCGTTCGACCCGGCACCGAGCCCGGCGCCGAGCGCGACGCCGAGCGCCGAACTGCCGGTCATCCCGCCGATGCCCCCGATTGCCGCCGGCCCGATCGCTGCACGCCTCGCCGGGCGGCCCTCCCCCCCGCCGCAGGGCGCCCCCCCGCTCGAGCCGCGCCGGCCCGGCGCCGATGCTGCGCTCTCCAATCGCGCTATCCGGCGACGATGTCGCCCGATTGGATCCGCTTCGCGCCGGGCTTTGCCATGTCCGCCCAGGCCTTCGCCGCCGACGTGGTGGACACCGCGGTCGCTGCGGGCAACGTCAAGACGCTCGTCGCCGCCGTCCAGGCCGCCGGCCTCGTCGACACGCTGAAGGGCCAGGGCCCCTTCACCGTCTTCGCCCCCACCGACGAAGCCTTCGCCAAGCTCCCGGCAGGCACGGG
>JBMSSR010000221.1:0-4708 GCA_049424465.1 Ilumatobacteraceae bacterium | reverse complement strand
CTGCGCATCGCGCGGCTGGGCGGTTGTTTTGACCGCTGGTGCTCGCCCGATGCCGCCGAGGCCATGGACCTGGTGTCGCGCGCGCTGGGCATCACCACATCAGTCGAACTGCCCGAGGTCGAGCGTGCGCGCTCGGCCGTGCCGGTGGGCGAGCGCTCCATCCGGCGGCTCCTGCCGTCGCTCGGCGTGGCACTCGTCGCAGTCGACGGGGCCGAGCTCCGCAACGTCAACACTCCTGCCGATCTCGCCGACTAGGTTGCACCACGATGGCAGTGAACGAGATCGACGTCGACCGGCTGGAGGAGCTTCTGGCGCAGGGAGGGCGTCTCGTCGACGTGCGCGAGACCGATGAGTACGTCGACGGTCACGTCCCGGGTGCCGTACACGTCGCGTTGGGCACGGTGCCCGATCGGGTCGATGTGTTCCGTGGTGATGGCCCGGTGTACGTCATCTGCAAGTCCGGTGGGCGCAGCATGCGTGCGTGCGAGTTCCTGCACCAGCACGACATCGACGCTGTCAACGTGGCCGGCGGCACGATGGCATGGGTGCTCGGCGGTCGACCGGTCGTCACCGGGAACTCGCCAACGTGACCTTTCGCTGGATCGAGCGCACCAGCGAACTCGAGGAACTCGTCGACCGGCTGCTCGCCGAGCCTCGGTATGCGCTCGACACCGAGTTCCACCGTGAGCGCACCTATTTTCCCCGGCTGGCGCTGGTACAGCTCGCTGGTGCCGACGACCTTGCGCTGGTCGACCCTCAGGCGTGCGACCTGTCGTGCCTCCGTCGGTTGTTCGACTCCGAGACGCTCGCGGTGCTGCATGCAGCGCAGCAGGATCTCGACGTGCTGCACCACTCGGTCGGTGCGGTCCCTCGCCGACTGTTCGACACACAGCTCGCAGCGGGATTCGCCGGCTACAGCACACCGTCGTTGGTGTCGCTGCTGCAGAGCGAGCTCCGGGTCACCGCTGCCAAGGGCGACCGACTGACCGACTGGTTGCGTCGCCCGCTGACCCCCGAGCAGTGCGAGTACGCGGCGGCCGACGTGGCGCACCTGCTGGCACTGCACGACCGGCTCGTCGCGCAGCTCACCACCGACGGACGGCTCGGGTGGGCCGCAGACGCGTGCGAGGACCTGCTGCGCAAACCGGTCTCGGGCATGGAGCCCGACCTCGCCTGGACGCGGCTCAAGGACGTCCGTGTCCTGAAGCCGCGGGCGAGGGGAGTGGCGCGCTCGGTCGCCGCCTGGCGCGAGCGACGGGCGATGACGATCGACATTCCCGTGCGTCAGGTGCTGCCCGACCTGGCCGTGCTGGGTATCGCGCAGAAGCAGCCGCGGACCCCCGGCGAGTTGGCGCAGGCGCGGGGCGTCGACGATCGGCACACACGGGGCACCATCGCCCGCGAGCTGCTCGAGGCCGTTGCCGAGGGCCTCGCGATGGAGGCGCCACTGCCTCCCGCCGACGGCGACGAACTCGAGCGTTCACTGCGGCCTGCCGTCGCGCTTGTGTCGGCATGGGTCAGCGAGGTGGCCCGGCAGGAACGCATCGACACGACGCTGCTCGCGACGCGCAACGATCTGGTGGCACTGCTGCGCGGCGATGCCGATGCGCGGCTCTCGACCGGGTGGCGCCACGACCTGCTCGGCGACGGCATCCGCCGACTGGTGGCCGGCCACGCTGCGCTGACCTTCGACGGACGGGGCAGCCTGCGCCTCGTCGACGTCGGCTGACCGTCGGCCCGGGGCTCAGCCCCGCATCGTGCGGCGCAACTTTGCCCACAGCTGGTCGAAGGCGTCGGTGACCTCCCACGCGCGGGCACCGTACGAATGGATGGGCCGCCGCTCGCCGATGGCCTGGTTGACGACCACCCGCTGGGGCACCACGGGCTGCCAGACGGCGCGCTTGCCGACGTCGCGTGTCAAGTCGTCGTACCGTCGCTCTGCCTCGGCGCTGACCGCAGGCACCTTGTTCACCACGACGCCGGCGAGGTCGAGATCCGGGTTGTACGAGCCCCACACCTCGTCGACGAGATCGGCGACCGCGCCCACGCCGCGCAGGCTCAGCGCCGACGGTTCGACGACGATGAGCGCGTGGTCGGCGGCGCTCAGGGCGGCGGTGCTGAGCGAACCGAGCGACGGCGGGCAGTCGACGAGCACTGCGTGGAACTGGTCGGCGACATCGGCGAGCGCCTCCCCGAGGCGGGCCGGGTTGCCGCCGTGGTCGCGGTCGAGCAGTCGGGGTGACGAGGGCAGCACCCAGACCTCGCCGCCCCACGAGGACGGCACCATTGCCTTGGCGGCCCCGGTTCGGCCGAGCACCTCGGCGGCGGACACCTCGACTTCGGCGGGGTCGATACCGAGCACCCAGGTGCTCGAGCCCTGCGGGTCGAGGTCGACCACCAGCACCCGGTGGCCGGCCGCTGCGGCGGCGGACGCAAGGCCGAGGGTGACGGTGGTCTTGCCGACGCCACCCTTCTGGTTGAGGATCGTCACGATCTTGCCCATCGGCCCAGTGTCGCGCATTCGGGGCCAGCGGTGGGCCGACGGGCGGGTGACGACCGACCATCGGCATCCCCTCCGGCGGCGTGGGGCGCCGGTAGAGTGGCCTTCCATGTCAATTCTCTAGTTCGGGAGCCCTCTCATGAAGAAGGGTCGTCACCGTCGCTTCGAAGAAGCACGGAAACTCAAGCAGTCCGGTCCCAGCGCATTCGACCTGGGACTCGGTGGCAGTGATCGGAACGAGCACAGCGAGGACGACAAGTACGCCGCGCTGGCCGAGAAGTACGGCGTCTCGTTCGACGATGACGACGACTCCGACGACACGGACGACTGAATTCCTGAACGCCGCTCGCGGGCTCGGCGTCGCGTAGCCCCACGATCCCCCGGAAACGGCTGATGTCCTCTCTACGTAATGTCGCCTTGGTCGCGCACGTCGACCATGGCAAGACCACCCTTGTCGATGCGCTCCTGCGCGCTACCGGCACCTTCGCCGCGCACCAGGCGGTCGTCGACCGCGTCATGGACTCGAACGACCAAGAGCGCGAACGCGGGATCACGATCCTTGCCAAGGCGGCGTCGGTGCGGTGGAAGGACGTCAAGATCAACCTCGTCGACACGCCCGGCCACGCCGACTTCGGCGGCGAGGTCGAGCGGGCGCTCACGATGGTCGACGGCGTGCTGCTGCTCGTCGACGCAGCCGAGGGCCCGTTGCCGCAGACGCGCTACGTGCTGCAGAAGGCGCTCGCACGCGACCTGCCGGCAATCGTCATCATCAACAAGGTCGACCGGTCCGACGCCCGCCCCGACGAGGTGCTCGACGAGGTGTACCAGCTGTTCATCGACCTCGACGCGGGCGACCACCACATCGACTTCGAGATCATCTCGGCGGTGGCTCGCGAGGGCAGGGCCATGAAGGGCATCGGCATGCCGGCTCCCGACGCCGACCTCAGCGCGCTGCTCGACACCATCCTCGAGCGGATTCCGGAGCCGACCGGCGATGCCTCGGCCCCGCTGCAGGCGATGGTCACCAATCTCGACGCCAGCGAGTACCTGGGTCGCCTCGCCGTGGGCCGTGTGTACAACGGTGTGCTGCGCCGCAACGACACGGTCGCACTGCTCGAGGAGGAGTTCTCCGAGGGACAGCCGCCGCTCAAGCGGCGCCTCACGCAACTGATGGAGTTCTCCGGTGTCGGCCGTGCCGAGGTCGAGGAACTCAGCGCCGGCGACCTGTTCGTCGTCGCCGGCTTCCCCGAGGTCGAGATCGGCGACACGATCGCCGCCGTCGACAACCCGTTGCCGCTGCCTCGCCTCACCGTCGACGAGCCGGTGCTGCGCATGAGCTTCGGCGTCAACACGTCGCCGTTCGCCGGCCGCGACGGCAAGTACCTCACCAGCCGGCACCTCATCGACCGGCTGAACAAGGAGATCCTCGGCAACGTCAGCATCAAACTGCTTGCCACGGACAGCGCCGACGTCATGGAGGGTGCCGGTCGCGGCGAGCTGCAGCTCGCGGTGCTCATCGAGAGCATGCGTCGCGAGGGGTACGAGCTCCAGGTCAGCCGTCCCGAGGTCATCACCAAGGAAGTCAACGGCAAGCGGTTCGAGCCGCTCGAGCGCGGCGTGTGCGACGTGCCCGACGAGCACGTCGGAACCGTCACCCAGGAACTCGCGCCGCGCAAGGGCCGCATCACCGACATGCGCGCCGGCGACGCCGGTCGCACCATCGTGACGTTCGAGTGCCCGAGTCGCGGTCTGCTCGGCTTCCGGTCGCTGTTGCTCACGGCCACACGTGGCACCGCACTCCTGCACCAGCACCATGCCGGATGGACCCCGTGGGCCGGCGAGCTGCCCACCCGTACCGGTGGCGCGATGATCGCCGACCGTCAGGGCTCGGTCACCGCCTACGCGCTCGACAACCTGCAGCAGCGCGGCGAGCTGTTCGTGCAGCCGGGTGATGACGTCTACGAGGGCATGGTCGTCGGCGAGAACGCCCGCGACGACGAGATGGTCGTCAATGCGGTACGCGCCAAGGAGAAGAACAACATCCGCACGCACAGCCACGATGACGGCATCAAGCTGGCGGCGCCGAGGATCCACACACTCGAGACGGCCATCGAGTGGATCGCCGACGACGAGCTCGTCGAGGTGACCCCGAAGGCGATCCGCATCCGCAAGCGCTGGCTCGGTCTCGAGGAGCGGCGTCTCGCCTTC
>JBMSSR010000220.1:0-4726 GCA_049424465.1 Ilumatobacteraceae bacterium | reverse complement strand
GGCGTCGTCCTCCCGACGGGACGTGTCATGACCGACCGCGGCTTCGGCCCCGACGGGCACCGGTTCGTGTTCCATCGCGCGGCTGAGGCGACGTACGAGCCGTGGCACCTCGGCGGCGGCTTCGAGCAGCGGGACACCGGCATCGGCGCGGCCACCGACGGGCTTGCCGGCGTGCGGGTGGTGCGGCCATCGGTCGACCGTGCCGCCTCACCGATCGTGCGCCACACCGCCGAGTTCTGGTTCGGCTTCGTGCTCAGCGGTGCCGTCGACCTTGAGATCGACGGCCAGACCGTCACACTGGTTGACGGCGACGCCGTGACGATTCCATCGGCGACGCCGTTCCGCTGGTCGGCGGCGTCGAGCGACCTCGAACTGCTCGAGGTGACGCTGCCCCACGCGGCACCCACGACGCCCGCCTGAGCACGGCCGTGGCCCACGAGGGCCCGGGGATCAGCGACGCACCATCGTGAGCACGTCGGCGAGCCACTCGATGCTCGTCGCATCGATCGGGTCGACGACGAGCTGCAGGTGCGAGATACCCGGCACCGCCATCGCCCGGAGCTGCTCGGCGATCTCCGACGCGTCACCGGTCAGCGGTGGTGCTGACATGACAGGGTCACCCATCGTCCGACCACCGCCGCGAGGTGTCTGGACGTACACGCACGCAGTGCCCTCGACCTCGTCGACGGGCCGCCCGATCGCCCGCAGCTGCCCGTGCACGCGGTCGACCACCCGGCGCAGGCCGTCGGGTGTGTTCCCGTACTGGCTGAACCACACGTTCCACATCCGCACGTGCGGCAGCGTGATGCCGAGCATTCGCGGGCCGATCGACCCGACCATCAACGGCGGACCACCCGGCCGGACCGGCGGCGGGTCGATGAGACACCGCTCGACGCGGTAGTGGCGCCCGACATGGTCGACGGTCTCCCCCGCGAGCAGGCGGCGCACGATGCCGAAGGACTCCTCGAAGCGGTCGACACGGTGGTCGAACGGGAGGCCGAAGGCGCGGTACTCGCGTTCGTTCCACCCTGCTCCGACGCCGAGGACCAGGCGGCCGCCGGAGATGCCATCGACCGTGGCCGCCATCTTGGCGAGCATTGCCGGGTCGTGGAAGCCGAGCGATGCGACGAGCGGGCCGAGCAGGATGCGGTCGGTGGCGGCCGCGAGCGCAGCGAGCGAGGTCCACACCTCCCACGGCCCGCGTGGCGTGCCGTCCGGCAGGTCGTAGAGCAGGTGGTCACCGAGCCACAGGCTGTCGAAGCCGACCGCCTCGGCGGTCCGTGCCATGGCAATGAGCTCGGGCCACGGCACCCGTCGCTCGACCTCGGGAAGTTGCACACCGATCGACACAGGGAACGTCACGCGCCGATCCTACGGCGGGACCCCATCTCGACGCCCTGTTGCAGCCCCGCGAGCAGAACCCCACGTACCCCGGGGCGGGGTCTCCGGACCGAGTCGTGGGGTCGCAACTACGCTGCGACCGTGGGCCACCGTCGCGACATCGAGGGCCTCCGCGCGCTCGCCGTCGCTGCGGTGCTGCTGTTCCACTTCGGCGTGCCGGGATCCTCCGGTGGCTACGTCGGCGTGGACGTCTTCTTCGTCATCTCCGGGTACCTCATCACCTCGCTGCTCGTCGACGAACGACAGCGCACCGGCAGCATCTCCATCAGTCGCTTCTACGCGCGTCGAGCCCGTCGGCTCCTGCCGATCTCGACCGTCGTCCTGGTGGCGACTGCGGTTGCCGGCCGCCTGTTGCTCGACGTCACCCGCCTCGACGCGCTGACCGCCGACGTGCGGGCCGCTGCGCTGTTCGGGGCAAACCTGCTCTTCGCCCACCGAGGCACCGACTACCTCACCGCGTCGCTCGAGCCGTCGCCCCTGCAGCACTTCTGGTCGCTCGCGGTCGAGGAACAGTTCTACGTGGTGTGGCCCGGCCTCGTCGCACTCGTCACGGGCGGCGCCCGTGGGCTCGGCACGGTGCGCCGACGCGTCGGCGCCACGATGGTGCTCGTCGTCGCCGTGTCGTATGCAGCGAGTGGCCTGCTGACGGCGAGCCAGCCGTCGTGGTCGTACTTCGGCCTCCACACCAGGGCATGGGAGCTCGGGGCGGGAGCGCTGCTCGCTGCGTGCGGTGGATCGGTCGGGCGGTTGCCCGTCGCCGTGCGTGTGTCCCTGGGTTGGCTCGGTCTCGCCGGCATTGCGGCGGCCGTCATCACGTTCGGGCGGGTGGCGACGTTCCCGGGCTGGGCGGCCGTGCTCCCGGTTGCTGCGACCGTGCTGGTGCTCGCCGCGGGCGACACCTCGACGGGGGTCACCGCTCGGTGGGGCCCCGGCGGCGTCCTGGGGACCAGCCCGTTGCAGTACGTCGGCAGCCGTTCGTACTCGCTCTACGTGTGGCACTGGCCGGTCCTGATCCTCGCGACCGCCCACCACGGCGGCGCCCTCCCGGCCACCACGCGACTCGGCCTGGCGATCGCCGTCGCTGTGCTCGCCGAGATCGGCTACCGGGTGATCGAGCACCCGATGCGGACCAGTCGTGCACTCGTCACCCGGCCCGGTGTCTCGATCGCGATCGGCGCACTGCTGGCGTCGTGCGGCCTGGGCGCCAGCGCCATCGTCGCCATTCCGCCCGGTGACATCAGCACCGGTGTCGTGGCGACTGCGCCGCTCCTCGATGCACCCACCACGACTGTCGCACCGACGATCACCTCGAGCGGATCACTCCCCGAGATCGCGCCGACCAGCACCGTTCCGGCCGTCCCCGCTCCACTCACGATGGCGGGCGTCACCGCGCCGCAGGTGCTCGTCGACGCACTCGCCACGACGGTGCTCCCCGACAACATCCGACCACCACTCGCCGACGCCAAGAACGACCTCAGCGTCATCTACGCCAACGGATGCCACCAGTACCTGTCCCCCGCGGTGCGGGACGGCTGCGAGTTCGGCACAGCGTCGGGCTCGATCACGATCGCCCTCTGGGGGGACTCGCACGCTGCGCAATGGTTCACGCCGCTCGAGCAGGTCGCCACACAACGGGGGTGGCGGTTGCTGTCGCTGACACAGGGCGGATGTCCCTACCTCGATGTCCCGGTCTACAACTTCGGCGCATCGGCAGACTTCCCTCACTGCCAGCCGTGGCGCGACGACGTGCGCCGCTACATGGTCGACCAGGGCGTCGACGTCGTCCTCATGTCGCAGTACCAGCGGCTCGCCGAGGCAGCGACGCACGACCCCATCCCGCTCGAGCGGTGGCAGGCGTTGCTGCCCCCACTCCTCGACGGGCTGCGCGCCGACGGCATCGAGCCGATCGTCATCGCCGACACGCCGCGGCCGGACCGGTCGGTGCCGGCATGCCTGGCGGAGAACCGCTCGAGCGTGCAGTCGTGCACCGTGACGGTCGACACCGGTCGCGTCGCCGCACTCGATGACTGGCTGCGCACCACCACTGACGCCGCTCGCGTCGGGTTCGTCGAGCCGTCGGCATGGCTGTGCGAGGGCGGCCACTGCCCCGCTGTCGTGGGCGATCTGCTCGTGTATCGCGACGACAACCACCTGTGCGACCAGTTCGCGACATGGCTCACACCGGTCATCGATGCGCTCGTGGGACCGTGGGTCGAACACTTCGTCGCTGCACGGGACGCCCGGCGCTGACGGCACCCGACGGGTACTGGACTACGACGCGATGAAGTCGCCCACCATCCGGCGGGTGCGGTCGAGTGACTCCTCGAGCGACGCCCGCAGACCACCATCGAGGTCCGGGTCGGCAAGGTCCTTCAGCACGTCGCGGATGACGAAGCCATTGCGGCGGTCGACCCACGTGGGGTGCACGACCGGCATCGCAACCGTCACGGTGCCGTCGGCGGCAACCTCGATCGACACCGTGACGATGACACCGTCCTGCGAGCTCGGCGGGAAGAAGTCACGCGTCGGGTGGTTGCTCAGCACGTTGCCCATGCCGAACACGGTCCACACGCCGTTGACCTGTTCGATCGGCTGCACGACGTGTGTGTGGTGACCCACGATCAGATCGACCTGCCCTGATGCCGTGATCGCGTCGGCCTGGGAACGCTGGGTACTCGTCACGGCAGCGACGGTCTCGGCACCCCAGTGCATGCTGACCACGACGACCTCGGCGCCCAACTCGCGGGCTGCGGTCGCATCGCGGATGATGCGATCGGGATCGATCTCGGCTGATCGCCACGGCTCGTCGCTCGGAAGGCTCAGGCCGTTGAAGCCCCACGTGTACGCCAGGTGGCAGATCGTGACACCGTTCACGTCGAACACGCGCGGCTCGATCTCTGCCGCGCTGCGGGCCATGCCCGACTGCCCCATCTGCTGTGCATCGAACTCGGCGAGCGTCGCCTCGATGCCCGCCGTGCCCTGGTCGAGCGTGTGGTTGCTGGCGGTCGAACAGCGGTCGTAACCGCCCGACTTGATCCCCGCGACGAGTTCTCTGGGCGCCCCGTACAGCGGGAACGTCGACGGCTCCTTCCCCGGCGGCGCAATCGGCACCTCGAGGTGGCACACACCGAGATCGGCGGCAGCGACGATCGGCTCGGTCTCTGCGAACATCGGCGAGAAGTCGTACCCCGCTCCCCCCGCCGTCTCGCGTGCCTGCTCCCACAGCGAGGTGTGGATGAGCACGTCACCGGAGAACGCCATCGTCACCGTTCGGGCGGGTGGGATCGTCGAGACCACCGCGTATTTCGCTGTCGTGCATATCAGT
>JBMSSR010000219.1:0-4733 GCA_049424465.1 Ilumatobacteraceae bacterium | reverse complement strand
CGGCTGATGCCCTTGCCGTACATGATGTCGAACTCGGCCTGCTTGAAGGGCGGGGCCACCTTGTTCTTGACGACCTTGACGCGGGTGCGCGAGCCGACGACCTCGGTGCCGTCCTTGATGCTCTCGATGCGGCGGATGTCGAGGCGCACCGACGAGTAGAACTTGAGGGCGCGACCACCGGGGGTGGTCTCGGGCGACCCGAACATCACACCGATCTTCTCGCGCAACTGGTTGATGAAGATGGCGATGGTCTTGGTGCGGTTGAGGCTGCCGGTGAGCTTGCGCAGGGCCTGGCTCATGAGGCGGGCCTGCAGGCCGACATGGCTGTCGCCCATCTCGCCCTCGATCTCGGCGCGGGGCGTGAGTGCCGCCACCGAGTCGATGACGACGACGTCGAGCGCACCGGAGCGCACCAGCATGTCGGCGATCTCGAGCGCCTGCTCGCCGGTGTCGGGCTGGCTGATGAGCAGCTGGTCGATGTCGACACCGATCGCCTTGGCGTACACCGGGTCCATCGCGTGCTCGGCGTCGACGTAGGCGCAGATGCCGCCGTTGCGCTGGGCCTCTGCCACGACGTGCATGGCGAGGGTCGACTTACCCGACGACTCCGGGCCGTAGATCTCGACGACTCGGCCGCGCGGCAGGCCGCCCACGCCGAGCGCCACGTCGAGCGCCATCGCACCGGTGGACACGGCCTCGATCGCCATCGAGCCCTTCTCGCCCATCCGCATGATGGAGCCCTTGCCGAACTGCTTGTCGATCGCCGCCAGTGCGACGTCGAGGGCCTTCTCGCGGTCGTTGTTCATACGGTCCTGTGCCATTGCGGGCTCCTTCCGTGCGGGTGCCTTGCTCATCGAGGTTCTGCCTGTTCTCTTCGCTGGGTTGTGCCATGGGGCACCGGCACGGCTGCACCGGGACCCGATGGGCGGCACCGTACGGAAGGGGTGTGACGGGGTGTCGAGGACCTGCCTCGGGCCACGGCGTCACGCACCTCACGGGTGGTGTCGAATGACAACACTGTAATAGCGAACAGCCGTTCGATCAAGCATTGTCGGCCGAAATGTCGAACACCTGTGCGACGGACCACTCGGCGGACGGGGCCTCCCCCGACCGTGTGCGCAGCGGCCGCTGCACCGCGGCAACCGAGCGGCACGCCCCCCGTCAGGCCGGGCGACGGCCCGCCTCGGCCGAGGCGGTCACTGCCGCTGCGGCGTCGGCGAGTTCGGCCGCGTCGGGCCGGCGTGAGGCCAGGTCGAAGGCCAGCCAGAGCATGTACGTGAACGGCTGGGCGAGCATCGGGACCACGATCGCCGTGCCGATGAGCGCCGCGGTGAGCGGCCCCACCGGGATGTCCGGCGCCGTGAGGATGCACGACACCGCCATCGTCACGCCGAGGATGAAGAACGTCACGACGACGTTGAGTGCGATCGGGCCGAGCTCGAAGCCGTGCTCGCGGTGCCACCGGATGCCACACGTGCGACACCGCTCGTACCGGCCGAGCCACCGCTTGACGAACGACCGGTGCGAGCCGCACTGCGGACAGCGCAGCACGACGGCACGACGGAACATCCGTCCGGTCGACGGGAGGGCGGGAACCGACTGCACACCATTCATACCCCCCATGGTATAGAACGTGTCGTGCGCTTCCGCCAGACTCTCGACGTGCGCCGCACCATCGCCAGCCTGCTCTTCGGCACGGCGTACGCCTGTGCGAGCCTCACGGTGTCGGGCTTCTTGCTACAGCGAACGGCGCTCGACCCCGACCACACCGCCGACGCCGTCACGGCCGTGCTCGGCGACAGCGCCATTCAGCGCGAGCTCGTCGACACGATCACCGACGCCGCGGTCGCGCAGCTCGCCAACGGTGACCCTGCTGTCGAGGCGACGCTGCGCGCCAACCTGCAGAGCGTCGCCACCCTGCCCGAGGGCCAGCAGCTGCTGGCGGGCGTGGTGCACGACGCCCACGCGCACCTGATCGGCGCCCAGACCGAGCCGGTGCAGATCACCGGCCCCGAGCTCGTACCACTGTTGCGCGACGAGCGCGCTGCCGCTCTCCCGACGATCACGCTGCCGGTGCCCGTGGTCGAGCCGCTCTCGATCGCCCGCACGACGCTGCGCTGGATGCTGCCCGTGGTGGCGGTGCTCACCGTCGTGATGGTGCTGCTCGGCTTCGCCGCGCACCCCGAGCGCAGCGCCGTGCTGCGCGGCCTGTCGGTCGGCCTCATCATGCTCGCCGCACTCACCGCACTGCTCGGCTACGTCCTGCCGAAATTCGCCTTCCCGCTGTTCTCGGACAGTGCGTGGGCACGCGTGCCGGCCCGACTCGCCGACGATTCGGTCCCGGTCCTCGTCGCGCTCGAGCTGCTCATGCTCGGCGGGGCAGGCGCCCTGTTCGCGATGGCCGGCATGATGCGCCGGCGCGACCGCTGGCGCCAACCGGTGTCACAGCGGCGCTTCGTCGAGGAGCGTCGCTGGTCGCAGTGACCGGCCGGCCCGGGCTCAGGCGGTGAGCTCGTCCACGAACTCGCCGAACACCTCGGCGTAGCGCATGGCATCGTGCTCGTCGTGCATCACCGAGATGAGCCACTGCTCGTCGAGGCCGGGCGGCAACAGCACCCCTCGGTTGATGCCGTGGATCCACTGGGCGAACGCGAGGTCGAAGTCGGTCGCTTTGTAGTCGCGGTAGTTGCGGATCGGCTCGGGTGCCCAGGTGATGCAGCCCTTGGCACCGAACTGCACCGTGTGCGCCGGCAGGTCGGCATCGGCGATGATGCGGTCGCACGCGTCGAGCAGACGTCGGTTGCGGTCGATGGTCGCCTGCGTCGCCTCGGGGGTGCACACCTCGTCGAGGACGGCCTTGGCCGCCGCCATGCAGAGTGGGTTGCCGTTGTAGGTGCCGAGGTGCACCACGCGGCCCTTGGTGATCTGGTCCATGCACTCGCGGGTGCCGCCGAAGGCACCCAGGGGCAGACCGCCACCGATGGACTTGGCGAGCGACACCAGGTCGGGCGTCACGCCGAGTGCGCCGGTGGCACCGCCCCAGCCGGCGGTGATACCGGTCTTGACCTCGTCGAAGATGAGCATCGTGCCGTAACGGCGCGTGATCTCGCGGACGGCCTCGAGGTACCCGGCCTGGGGCTTGCAGATGCCGATGTTCTCCATGACCGGCTCGACGATGAACGCCGCCACGTCACCGGCCCGCAGCACGCGCTCGAGCGCGTCGGGGTCGTTGTAGGGGACGACCTTGGTATCGGCCAGCACACCGCGGGTGATGCCGGCCGTGGACGGGATCGACAGCGGCGCGTCGGCAGGCCCGGCCTCGGAGATCGGAGGCTTCATGCTGATCATCACCTCGTCGTGATGACCGTGGTAGCCGCCCTCGACCTTGACCAGCTTCTCGCGGCCGGTGAGGCCTCGGGCGACGCGGATGGCATCCATCGTGGCCTCGGTGCCCGAGTTGGTGAACCGCCACATGGGCAGGCCGTACCGGGCGGCCAGCATCTCGGCGACATCGGCATTGGCCTCGCACGGCGTCACGAACAGCGTGCCGTTGTCGAGCTGCGCCTCGATGGCCCGCCGCACCGCCGGGTGGCAGTGGCCGGAGAACAGGGCGCCGAAGCCCATGTCGTAGTCGACGTACCGGTTGCCGTCGACGTCCTCCATCCATGCGTCCTGCGCCCGGCGCACGACGACCGGGTGCGGGTCATAGGCCTGGAAGCTGCTCGGCACGCCGAGCGGCAGCACCGCGCGGGCTCGCTCGTTGGCCGTCTGCGAGCCCGGCGTGCGCCGCAGATAGGAGTCGAGTTCGCGAGCTGTGATGCGCTTGGCTCGCTCGGTGAGTTGGTGCTCGTGAACACGTTCCGTCGCACCCATTCGGGATGACCTCCGCTATTCGTTCCCTTGACCGTACCACACGACGGAATCCGTCGTGCATGACGGAGCGGCACACGCATCGTGGTCCAGTGGCGGTGGAATCGGTCACCTGATGTGGCACACTGATCGTCCTGCCGGACGGGCCACTGGTGCCGTACGGCGGCATACATGGTGGCCGTAGCTCAGTTGGTAGAGCGTCAGGTTGTGGTCCTGAATGTCGCGGGTTCGATTCCCGTCGGTCACCCGGGTGCGAACGTGCAGCGGTGGGTCCCCGCCCCTACACTCGAGCGCCGGTCGCGCCTCTAGCTCAACGGCAGAGCAACGGACTCTTAATCCGCAGGTTCTGGGTTCGAAACCCAGGGGGCGCACGCAGCACTACTGAACGAAAGTAGTGAACGAGACAGGCTCGGATCCGGTTCGCCGGTCCGAGCCTGTGTCGTTCTCGCTCCGCCTCCGGTCATCGGTAGCCGCTCTGGCAGACTCGTCCGATGCGGATCGAACCGTTTTCGTTGCACGGCAGCCATGTGTCGCTGGTGCCTCTCACCCTCGACCTCGCACCGGCACTGCTCGCCGCTGCCAACCGCGACCGCAGCACGTTCGGGTACACGGCAGTGCCCGCCGACGCATCCGCCATGCAGCAGTACATCGAGACCCTGCTGGGTGATGCCGAGCGCGACACCGCCGTTCCCTTCGCCCAGGTGCGCTCGTCGGATGGCACCCCGATCGGATGTACCCGCTTCATGAACGTCACGTGGTGGCCCGGGCGTTCGACGCCCGTCGAGGTCGAGATCGGCGGCACGTGGCTGGCCCGCGACACCCAACGGACACCCGTGAATCGCGAGGCGAAGCTGCTGTTGTTG
>JBMSSR010000218.1:0-4735 GCA_049424465.1 Ilumatobacteraceae bacterium | reverse complement strand
TCCTCGAGCGAGTTGTCGCTCCCGAGTGTTCCGAGCGCCTCGAGCGGGATCGGTTGCGAGACGTCGAGCGCGACCCGCTCATGCCGCTCCTTGATACGCCCCTTCGACGTGCCCATCAGCGAGCCTGCCAGTCGAGGCCGAGCGACGCAGCGACTGCGTCGAGCGAGTTCGCACCGAGGAATCGAGCGGCGGCGATGATGCCCTCGCGGTCGAGTACCGAGCGAGCGCCGGCGAGAGCAATCGAACGAGCCGTCACCCGCTGTCGCCCAGCGATGCCGGCGTCGACCAGAACCTCGCGCAACCCCACGGTCACCGAATGAGCCGACCGATGGACGGGCTTGCCACCAGCGACACACAGCGGCCGTCCAGCTTCGGCGTTCTGGCGGCGAGGTGCTCCGCCGCCACCTCGAGCCCCCACGGGGTGAGTGCGTTCACCCGACGGTTCGCCACACCGAGGGACACCGTTCCGGCCGACAGGTCGACGTCGGCGGCCGTCACCGTCGCGATCTCCGTCGCATCTGCGCCGGCCTGCGCAAGCGCCACCAGCAGTGGGCGACGAGTCGCTACGAGGCCCTCGTACGAGTACACCTCGACCAGTCGCATCTCCGCTGCCGTGAGTGGGCGTGAACCCTCGCTGTCACCGCGGGGTATCGGCGGGCCGACGATGTCGCCACCCACCCAGAGCCCGAGCGCCGACAGCACGTCGATGAATCGACGAACGAACGCCTGCCGGTTGGCTGCGGTTCGCGGCTTCGCCTCGGCGACCCGACCGCGGGCTCGGGTGGCAGCCCATATGTAGCCCTGAACATGCTCAGCGGAGAGTTCATCGAGGTACTCGACCCCGCAGGCGTTCGCGTAGCGCACGAATCGGCGAACCTCGTCGAGCACCTTCGCGCTCGTTCGCTCGTTGGCGGCGTACAACCCTGCGAGTTCGTGCAGTGCCACCGCCAGCGCATCGGCGAGAAGGAGACGGTCGCGACTCAGGAGTTCGCCCACCCGCAACCAGAACACCGCACGACGACGCGTCGCGACAACCCCTTGACCAGCAGGGTTCGGCCCCTCCCACAGTGCGTCCGTGGCATCTCCGAGCCAACCGAGGCTGTCCGGATCGAACAGCGACAACTGACTCGGCGATGCCACACCGGAGTGGGGGTGGTGTGACATCGGTTCGGGGTCAACAGTGACACGTCGACCCCTCGCTCCAGGGAAAGGCCCCCACATTTCTTCGGGGTCGCGACAACCCCTTGACGGCACTCGCCGCCGGCCATCACCACGCGGCCTCCTCGAGCATCCGGCGGCGGTCGGCAGCGGTGAGGCCGTCGAAGCGCAGCCAGATGTAGAAGTGGTCCGGGTTGTCGTCAGCCGGGTCGTTGTCCCACCGCGTGTCCCAGCGGTCGCCCGGCATGAATCCGCTCACGCGCATCTTCGTGGCACGGCGGTGTGCGTTCCGCAGATCGGATGCAACCTGTGCAGCCGTCGACCTGTTGAACCACTTCTCCGTCCGCACCCACTCCCCCGGGCACTCGCGGGCCTCGGCGAACACCGTCGGCCAGTACGAACGCCGCTGCGGCTTCCGGGCGTTCGGCGGCGTCGACTTGATGGTGAGCCGCTCGATGTTGATGCTGATGTCTTCAGTCATGTGAGTCTCCTCGTGTTGCGTATGATCTATCGCAGTACCAAGGTAGCGCTGCGCTCGATATGTCGCAACCTCAATCGCCGTTCCGTCTAGGGTCGGCTCCATGGGGAGAAAGGTCGACGTCGATGATCTGGTTGGCGCCGCCGAGATCGCCGAGCGCCTCGGCATCAAGCGGCCGCACCTCATCCACGACTGGCGCCGCCGCCACCCGGAGTTCCCTCAACCGGTGGTGGAGCTCAAGGGCACACTCATCTGGCTCTGGCCCGAGGTCGAGCGCTGGGCGCGAGGGACGGGGCGGCTGACGTAGCCGATCTGCCGTGAACGAGACGGGGTTTCCGCTCTATGTGCACTGATCCACCGATGATGGAGAGCGCATTCCGCCAACAGAGGATGGCGGACTGTCACACCAAGGTGACGAGACTTCGATAAGGATCTAGGCGCGCGTCGCCTGGGTTGAGTTCGGTGACGAGTAGGTCGATCATGGTCCAGTCGAGGCAGACCACAGCCGCACGGCGGCCGAGCTTCGACGAGTCGACGGCGAGCACGACCTCTTCGGCCCCTTCAGCCATCGCACGCTTCACGTCCGCCTCACCGATGACGGCCTCCGTTGCGCCGCCCGCGGCGTCGAGTGCGGCGCATGACGTGATGAAGCGAGTGGAGACCAACTGACGCGTCGTCCACGCCGCCATCGCGCCGACGAGGCTGCCGGTCCGTGGCTCGAGCATCCCGCCGGTGAGCAACGGCGTGACGCCGGCCCGGCCCTGCAGCGCCTGGAACGTCTCCGGGCCGTTGGTCAGCACGGTCAAGTCCCGCGCACCAGCAAGCGATGCGGCGGCGCGCATGACCGTGGACGAGGCGTCGAAGGCCACCGTGCCAGTGGTCGGGATGAGGTCGGCCAGCTTCATCGCGATCTGCGCCTTGGCCCGTGAACGGGACTGCTTGCGCTCGGCGAAGGTCTGCGGCCCGAGCGGCAACGCACCACCGCGGACACGACGGGCGATGCCGCGCACTTCGAGTTCGACGAGATCTCGGCGGATCGTCATCTCGCTCACGTCGAGCTCCACCGCGGCCTCGGCGATGGAGATCGAACCGGTGGCTGCGAGCCGGTCGGTGAGGCGCTGCAGGCGAGCCTCGGTCGCAAGGTTGTGCTGCGCAGTGCTCATCGTCGTCTCCACGGGCTGTTGACGGTCGGATGATAACACTTGTACGATCTCACACAAGTTCACACAGCCTGAGGGGGCCGCCATGGCGACGTTCGCCGACATCGCATCGCACATGGAGCGCCAGGCCATCGAGCTCCCCTCGTGGGCGTTCGGCAACTCGGGCACACGCTTCAAGGTGTTCGCCCAGCCGGGCGTGCCGCGCGATCCGTTCGAGAAGATCGCCGACGCGGCACAGGTGCACGCCTCCACCGGCATCGCCCCGTCGGTTGCGCTGCACATCCCGTGGGACCGGGTCGACGACTACGACGCGCTGCGGGCCCATGCCGAGGGCCTCGGTGTCCGCCTGGGCACCATCAACAGCAACACCTTCCAGGACGACGACTACAAGTTCGGCAGCCTGTGCCACGTCGACGGGCGTGTCCGTGCGAAGGCGATCGCCCACCAACTCGAGTGCGTCGACATCATGGACGCCACCGGAAGTCGTGATCTGAAGATCTGGTTGCCCGACGGCCTCAACTATCCGGGCCAGGGCGACCTGCGTGGCCGGCAGGACCGCTTGGCCGAGTCACTCGCCACCGTCTACGCACGCCTCGGCGAGCACCAGCGGCTCGTGCTCGAGTACAAGTTCTTCGAGCCGGCGTTCTACGCCACCGACGTGCCCGACTGGGGCACCTCGTACGTGCAGTGCGTCGCCCTGGGCGAGCGGGCCGTGGTGTGCCTCGACACCGGGCACCACGCACCGGGCACGAACATCGAGTTCATCGTCATGCAGTTGCTGCGCCTCGGCCGGCTCGGTTCGTTCGACTTCAACTCGCGCTTCTACGCCGACGACGACCTGATCGTCGGTGCGGCCGACCCGTTCCAGCTGTTCCGCATCCTGTTCGAGGTCGTGCGCGGCGGCGGCTACGACGCCGACAGCGACGTGGCGTTCATGCTCGACCAGTGCCACAACGTGGAGGCGAAGATCCCCGGGCAGATCCGGTCCGTGTTGAACGTGCAGGAGATGCTCGCTCGCGCACTGTTGGTTGATCGCGAGGCGCTGCGTGCGGCCGAGGAGGCGGGCGACGTGCTCGCAGGTCACCAGGTGCTGATGGACGCGTTCTACACCGACGTGCGGTCCGACCTCGCCGACTGGCGCGCCTCGCGTGGCCTGCCCGCCGACCCGATGAAGGCGTACCTGTCCAGCGGGTACGCGGAGAAGATCGCTGCCGATCGCGTCGGCGGCGCCCAAGCCGGCTGGGGAGCCTGACATGCACGACACCGTCCGCGAGCTCTTGGAACGGTCGCACCGCCTCGGTGCCGACAAGCGCAACACCAACTACGCCGGTGGCAACACCTCGGCGAAGGGTCTCGACGTCGACCCGGTCACGGGCGAGCCCGTCGAGCTGATGTGGGTGAAGGGCTCCGGCGGCGACCTCGGCACCCTCACGGAGGCAGGTCTGTCGGTGCTGCGCCTCGATCGACTGCGCGCCCTCACCGGGGTGTACCCAGGCGAGGAACGCGAGGACGAGATGGTCGCAGCGTTCGACTACTGCTGCCACGGCAAGGGTGGAGCGGCACCGTCGATCGACACGGCGATGCACGGCCTCGTCGGCGCAGCACACGTGGACCACCTCCACCCCGACAGCGGCATCGCGCTCGCCACGGCCGCAGACGGCGAGCAGCTGACCAAGGAGATCTTCGGCGGCAAGGTCGCCTGGGTGCCGTGGCGTCGGCCCGGCTTCCAGCTGGGGCTCGACATCGCCGCCATCCACGACGCCGACCCCGGCCTGATCGGCGTGGTCCTCGGTGGCCATGGCATCACCGCATGGGGCGCGACCAGCGACGAGGCCGAAGCCAACTCGCTGTGGATCATCCGCACCGCTGCGGAGCACATCGAGCGCCACGGTCGCCCCGCGCCGTTCGGCGCCCCCGTCGAGGCCCGCCGTCCGCTGCC
>JBMSSR010000217.1:0-4787 GCA_049424465.1 Ilumatobacteraceae bacterium | reverse complement strand
CCCGCCGCCCCCCCCTCGATCTGGACGCGGTGGTGTCGGGTCAGCCGACGCTGACGACCTCGGTCACGATCCCGCCCTCGACAGCGACATTGATACGGGTGGGCGAATAGTCCATCGTGGCGGCCTGATCGACCCCGTCGATACGCACGGGGCGAACCGTCCACCCGTTGCCGTCCGCGACCTTGGCCGCCTCGTCCTCGCCGAGGCCGACGAGGACGGCAGCAGCAGCCGGGTCGACGGCCTCCGGCATCGGGTCGACGAGCACGCCCTCGGGCGGGACGGTGCCGATCGACGCCGGGTCGGAGGCAGCGGGCATCGGTTCGGGCATCGGGGCCTCCGGGATGTCGAGGTAGTGCTCGTCGACGGCGATCACGGTGACGTCACCCGTGTCGGTGCCGGAGAACACGTAGGCGGGAAGGAGCCACACCGTGCCGTCGGCGTCCCAGACCATCGTGCTACCGAGGTGCACCGAGGTGAGCGTGACCGTGACGGGCTCGGGCACGGCGGTGTCGATCGGCGCCGTGGCGATGACCATCGGCGCACTGTCGGGCACCACGGTGCCGACGATGACGCCGCTCCCGGTGGCCCCACCACCCACGCTGACCGTCCCCGACGAGCCGACCGTGACCTCACCGACCATCGTGCCGTCGGTGACCACGACAGTGCCCGAGGTCGCATCGCCGGCGTCGACCGCCACACCTGCGACCGGAGCCGTCGCCGTGCCCGACGCGCTGATCGAGACCGCGTCGCGCGCGGCATACATGACACCACTGCCGTACCACTGCCACTGCCGGGTGTCGTCGTTGAGACGGGCGAGGCCATCGGCCGCCGACACGATCGGGTAGTCACCGACCTCCTCGGCCGTGGCGAGCGTGCCGCTCGCCCACTGCACCACACCGTCGGCGCCGAAGCCGACGTTCCACGCGAGCGGGCCGCGCTGGCCGTCGACGAGTGCGTAGCCGGTGACCGAGGCACTCCAGTCGTCGGCGTACACGTCCCAGTCGAGCGCGCCGGTGTCGACACCAGCGGCATCGAGCAGCGCGGTGGCGAGGGCCTTCGCCTCGTCGGCAGTGGGCACACCAGCGGGAGGTGTCGGCTCGGCACACGGCTCGGTCGTCACCGCCGGCTCGTCCGCCGGCACGGGCACGGCGGTGCCACTCGCAGCGGCGTCGTCGCCCGAACCGCTCGACGGGGCGACGTCCGGCACGGCGCAGCCGGGGTAGCTGACTCCGGCGGACGGGTTGCCGTACCACCAGCTCAGCAGGCCGTCGCGGGCGATCGTGATCGTCGGTCCGCTGTAGTCGGCGGGGCCGACCATCCAGCCGCCGCCCTGTTCCTGCGGCACCTGCACCATGTCGCCGTCGACGCCGAGCGCCGCGGCCAGTGCGGCGACCGTTGCTGCGTCGGGGGCGACGCCCGCCGCGAACCGGTACGCAGGCGCCGCGGTGCCGAGGTCGGGCAGGTCGCCCGCGAACTCGTAGGTGACGTCACCCCACGGCATCATCGACATCCTGGAATCGGCCGTTGCGGCGGCCATCTCGCCACCCGCTGCGTTGCCTGCCCCGAGACTGATGGTCGGCAGGCCGGACGCGGTGCGGATCGGGGCGTCACCACACGAGGTGACGAGCAGGCCGAGCACGAGGGCGCCCGAGGCGAGCACAACACGGCGGGAGGAGATCATGACGGTCCTTTCGGGACGGGTGTCGGGTCGTTGTGGTCCTGTGACGACGCCGAGTGGCCGTCGGTTCCCGATGCTCGCACGCCGTCAGCCGGCGCAGGAGCAATGAGCCGTTCGGACCACCAGCCGGTGGCTCAGTCGCCCTCGAAGAGCGCCGCGACGAACTCGTTCGGGTCGAAGTCGACGAGGTCGCCGATCGTCTCGCCGAGGCCGACCAACTTGACCGGCAGGCCGAGTTCGGTCTCGATGGCGAAGACGATGCCGCCCTTGGCCGAGCCGTCGAGCTTGGTGAGGACCACGCCGGTCACGCCGTCACCGTCTCCGATGGATGTCGCAGCACCGAACTCGCGGGCCTGGGCCAGGCCGTTCTGGCCGGTGGTCGCGTCGATGACGAGCAGCACCTCGGTGACGAGGCCGCGCCCCTTGTCGGCGACACGGCGCACCTTGCGCAGCTCGTCCATCAGGTTGCTCTTGTTGTGCAGCCGGCCGGCGGTGTCGCCGAGCACCAAGTCGATCCCCCGCGCCGCCGCGCGTTCGACGCCGTCATAGATGACCGCACTGGGGTCGCCCCCCTCGTTGCCGCGCACCAGGTCGGCGCCGCTGCGCTCGGCCCACGTGCCGAGCTGCTCGGCGGCCGCGGCGCGGAACGTATCGCCCGCAGCGAGGAGCACCGTGCGGCCCGCCTGCACCTGCCGGTGGGCGACCTTGCCGATCGTGGTGGTCTTTCCCACGCCGTTGACGCCGACGAAGAGCCACACGTTCGGGCCGTCGGCATGCGACGTGTCGAAGCGCAGGGCACGGTCGGTACCGACGAGGCGCGAAGTCATCTCGTGCTGCAGTGCGGCGAGCAACTGGTCGGGGTCGGTGATCTCCTTGGCCGACACTCGCGTGCGCAGGCCGCCCAGCAGTTCGTCGGTGACCCGCACGCCGACGTCGGCGCGCAGCAGCGCCTCCTCGAGGTCGTCCCACGTCTCGGGCGTGATGCCACCGCGCGTGCGGATACCGAGAAAGGCGCCGGTGAGCGCACCCCGGGCGCGTGCCATGCGGCCGCGGAACGACGGGGTCTCCGCGGCGTGCGTCTCGTCGACTGGCGACGCTGCGGGCTCGGCGACCGTCCCGACCACCGCGGCGCCGGAAGGCGCGCCACCATCCGTTGTCGGTGACGACGAGGCAGGAGTCGGCGGGACAACGGCGGTCGCACCCGCACCCGGCCGCGCGGGCGCCGACGAGGCGGTCGATCCCCCGTTGCGCCGCCCCCACAGGACGACGCCGAGGCCGAACACGACGGCGACGACGAGCAGGACGAGGAGGATCGACGGCATGGTGACCGCAGGTTACCGGCGGGGTCCCTGCACCCCGTCAGGGCTCAGGAGTGGTCGCCGCCATCGCTGAGACGCTGCGCCAGCCACGCCAGCGGGATCGACACCACCATCACGATCGTCGCCATGACGTTGACGAGCGGCACGTTGTTCGGCCGGCTGAAGTTGGCGTAGATCCACACTGGCAGCGTCTCGAATCCTGACCCTGCCGTGAAGGTCGTGACGACGATCTCGTCGAAGCTGAGCGCGAACGCCAGGATGCCGCCGGCCACGAGCGCCGACCGCACCAGCGGGAACGTGACGTAGCGGAACGTCTGCGAGCCGTGTGCGCCGAGATCGGCACTCGCCTCGAGCAAGTTGGGTGACGAGCGGCGCAGGCGTGCAACGACGTTGTTGTAGGCGACGACGACGCAGAACGTCGCGTGCGCGATGACGAGCGAGTGGAAGCCGAAGCCGACCTGGAACGAGAACAGCCCGAGGTCGATCGTGCGGGAGAAGGTCTGTTGCAGCGCGATACCGGTGACGATGCCGGGCAGCGCGATGGGCAGTACGAGCAGGAATGACACGGCGTTCTTGCCGAAGAACGAGAACCTCGTCATCGCCACGGCGGCGAGCGTGCCGAGCAGCATCGCGAGCAGCATCGCGACGAACGCGACCTTCACCGAGTTCATCAGCGCCTCGCGTGGGCCGTCGACCTCCCACGCCTTGCGCCACCAGTCGCCGGTGAAGCCGGTCCACCCCGGCCACGCCACCGACTTCTGCGGGTTGAACGACAGACGCGCCACGACGACGAGTGGCAGGTACAGGAACACGAGCGTGCCCACCGTGACGGCGAGCAGCATGGCGCGGGCGGGCAGGGAGAGTTTCATGTCAGAGGTTCTCGAACGCGCCCATGCGCTTCATCGCGACGAGATAGCCGACCACGATCAGCAGTGGCCAGACGGTGTAGGCCGCAGCGAGGGGTTGATTGGGCGCGCCGAGCGTCGAGTTGATGAGCGTGCCGAACAGGAACTTCTCCTTCCCGTTGTTCACCAACTGCGGCACGATGTAGTCGCCCAGGGACAGCGAGAACGTGAAGATCGAACCGGCCGCAATCGCGGGGGTGAGCAGCGGGAGCACGACGCTGCGAAAGGTGTACCACGGCCGGGCACCCAGGTCGCCGGCTGCGTCGAGCAGTGACGCCGGCATCCGGTCGAGTCCGGCGTACACCGGCAGCACCATGTACGGCAGCCAGAAGTACACGAGGGTGGCGACGACGGCGACTCGTCCGTAACCGGGGGTCCACCCGATGGTGGCGTCGAGGAAGCCGCCGGCCCCCTTGCCACTGGCGGCGAACTTGCCACCGCTCGGCGACACCATCGCTCGCCATGCGTAGCCCTTGACGAGGTAGCCGGCCCACAGGGGCATCAGCATCGCGACGACGATGCCGCGCCGCGCCCATCGCGGCGCGACCCTGGCGACGAAGTACGCCACCGGCAGTGCGATCGCCGCGCAGGCGAGCGTGACGACCAGCGCGACGCCGACAGTCCGCGCCAGCACCCCGAGCGTGCCGCGAACGTCGGGGTCGGTGACGTCGAAGGCAGCCCGGAGATTGTCGAGGGTGAACGCACTGCTGGGCTTCTGGGTCACCGGGTCGAGGCGATGCAGCGCGCTGAGCACCAACAGGGCGAGCGACCCGATGTAGACAACGAGCATCCAGAGCAGCGGCAGCCCCAGCGTCGAGGCGACACCGAGCCCGCGGTGCCGCAGAAAGGCGCGGTTGAGCGCGCGCCACGGGTGGGAGGGCCGTG
>JBMSSR010000216.1:0-4804 GCA_049424465.1 Ilumatobacteraceae bacterium | reverse complement strand
GTCGCCGAGGGCTGGGTGCGCGGCCCGCGCCATGCGCCGGTCGACGACCCGACGACGCTCGGCCCGCTCGTGCGCAACCTGCTCGACGCGGCACGGCCGAACAGCGGCATGAACGGCGAGCCCGGTGGCTGGCCACAGCCGCCGCGGTCGTGACACACCCCGTCGCGCCGACCCCGACACTACGGTGACCGCCTGATGTCATTCGGCTTCGCCTCACGCACGACCCGTCTCCGCTCGTCAGCCATCCGTGACCTGCTCAAGGTCACCGAGATGCCGAACATGCTGTCGCTGGCCGGGGGCCTGCCGACGCCGGACAGCTTTCCGCTGCCCGACCTGCGGCGCGAGGCCGACCGGCTGCTCGGCGAGTTCGGGCCTCGTGTCGTGCAGTACTCGGCGACCGACGGCGTCATCGAGCTGCGGCAGTGGCTGGCGACGCACTACTCGCACGAGTTCGGCCGCCCGGTCGGGGTCGAGGGCGAGATCGTCGTCACGCACGGTTCGCAGCAGGCGCTCGACCTGCTGTCCAAGGTGCTCATCGACCGCGGCGACGTCGTGGTCAGCGAGTCGCCGGCATACCTCGGTGCGGTGCAGGCGATCGAGCTGTTCGAGCCGACGTTCGAGGTGATCCCGGGGGACGAGCACGGGATGCGCGTCGAGTTGCTGGCCGATCGCCTCGCCGCCGGCCTGCGGCCGAAGTTCGTGTACGTCGTGCCGAACTTCCACAACCCGTCGGGTGCAACGATGTCGCTCGAGCGGCGCCGACTGCTCGCGGCGCTCGCCGACCAGTACGAACTGCTCGTCGTCGAGGACGACCCGTACGGCGCCATCAGGTTCGCAGGGGAACCGCTGCCACCGGTTGCGGCATTCAGCCATCGTGTCGTGCACCTCAGCACCTTCTCGAAGATCGTCGCGCCCGGCTTTCGCGTCGGGTGGATGATCGGCCCGCCCGAAGTGATGTCGTGGGTCACGCGCGCGAAGCAGGCGGCCGATCTGCACACGTCGACGTTCGCGCAGTTGCTGCTCGCCAACGTCGTCAGCCGCCCGGGTTGGCTCGACGAACAGAAGGCGCGCATCGTGCCGATGTACCGCGACCGGTGTGTGGCGCTGGTCGATGCACTCGCGACGACCATCGGCGACCGCATCCGCTTCCACCGGCCCGAGGGCGGCATGTTCCTGTGGACCACGGTCGACGGTGTGCCCGACACGGCGGTGCTGCTGCGCCACGCCGTCGAGGCGGGCGTGGCGTTCGTCCCCGGGTCGGCCTTCACGATCGACCAGGTGCCCGACTCGAAGGCGCGTCTCAGTTACTCGACGCTCACGCCCGACCTGCTCGCCGAGGCCGTGCGCCGATTGGCGACCGCGCTCGTGGCACACGACGCCGCCTGACCGGGGACGACTCCACCGCACGACTCCGGCAGCCGGTATCCCGGCGCATACGGTGAGGGACGGGGACCGACGCTGACGACCAGCAGGTCCTGCACCCCGAGACCGCTCCACCAGCGAGGTACGACATGCCCCTGAACCCTGATGCCGTCGGCGCCGTCGGCGACCCGCGCACGATCTCGTGGACGTCGAAGGACGCCCTGCTCTACGCCGTGGGCATCGGCGCAGGACAGGCCGACCTGCAGTTCACCACCGAGAACACCAAGGACACGCCGCAGGTCGTCTTCCCGACGTTCGCCGTCGTGGCCGGTGCCGGCAGCCAGACGCCGGGTGCGAGTGCGATGTCGAAGGTGGGCACGTTCAACTGGGCGATGCTCGTCCACGGCTCGCAGGCCGTGACACTGCACCGCCCGATCCCCGCCGAGTGCACGGCGATCACCCGTGACCGTGTCGTGGCGATGTACGACAAGGGCAAGGCCGCGATCATCGTCATGGAGAACACTGTGACGACACCGGACGGCGAGCCGCTGTACGACACCCGGTCGTCGGTGTTCATCCGCGGCGAGGGCGGCTGGGGCGGCGACCGCGGCCCCAGCGGTCCGCAGAACGAACCGCCCGCCGGTGCCGCACCCGATCACGAGGTGACGCTGCAGACGTCACCCGACCAGGCATTCGTGTACCGACTGTCGGGCGACCGCAATCCGCTGCACACCGACCCGTCGTTCGCCGCGCTCGGCGGGTTCGACCGGCCGATCCTGCACGGCCTGTGCACCTACGGATTCACCGGCCGGGCGCTGCTCGCCGAGCTGTGCGGCAACGACGTCACGCGCTTCGGCCACATCGAGGGACGGTTCTCGTCGCCCGTGCTGCCCGGCGATGCGTTGACGGTGCGCATCTGGCGCACTGGTGCCGGCGAGGCAGTGTTCACCACGTCGGTGGGTGACCGTGTCGTCATCGACCAGGGGTGCGTCTGCTTCTCGTGAGGCGCCGACCGCGCCAGCGGGCCGGTGAGGTGCGTCAGTCGCCGTAGTCGTACTCGGCGACGCCCGGCTCGGGTGTGTGGTAATCGCCGTGCTGGGCCATCCAGACCGCGACCGTGGTGCGCAGCCCGGTCGGCTGCTCGAGCACCCCGGCGCACACCGCCACGTAGTCGCCGAGGTCGTCGGCGCGCCAGAACAACGACGAGCCGCACGTGCTGCAGAAGCCGTACTCGATCCCCGGTGCGGGCGCGTACCACGTCAGCGAGTCGGATGCCTCGAGGTCGACCTGGTTGGGTGAGCACGCCGCCGCTGCGAGATGGTGGCCCGTGAACTGCCGGCAGCGGTAGCAGTGGCAGTTGTTCACGTCGCCGAGGGGCGGCTCGACGGTGAAGCGCACACCACCGCACATGCATCGTCCGGTGAGGGGTCGACCCGCGGTGCTGTCGGTCATGCACCCATCATGGCGCAGCACGGCCGTGTGCGACGAGGCGCTCCCTACGGCGTGCTGAGCAGGTGGGCGACTGCGCCGGCGAGCGCCACGTCGGCTCGCTCGCCGGTACGCCGGTCCTTGACCTCGATCATGCCGTCGGCGAGCCCTCGACCGACCACCACGATGGTCGGCACGCCGAGCAGTTCGGCATCGTTGAACTTGACGCCGGGTGACACACCGGTGCGGTCGTCGAGCAGGACCCGAAGGCCCGCTGCCTCGCACTCGTGCGCCAGTTGCTCGGCAGCCGGCAACTGTGGGTCGGTGGGCTTGCCGGTGGCCACGATGTGTACGTCCGCGGGTGCGACCTCGCGCGGCCAGATGAGGCCCTTGTCGTCGCAGTTCATCTCGGCGATCGCCGCGACGGCGCGCGACACGCCGATGCCGTACGAGCCCATCGTGACCACTCGCTGCTCGCCGTGCTCGTCGAGCACGGTCAGGCCCAGCGCCTCGGCGTACTTGCGGCCGAGCTGGAAGATGTGGCCGATCTCGATCCCTCGCGCAATCTCGAGCGGTGCGCCACACGTGGGGCACGGGTCGCCGCCCATCACCTCGGCCGCCTCGATGACGCCGTCGGGCGTGAAGTCGCGCCCGCACACCAACCCGTACACGTGCCGGCCCGGCTGGTCGGCACCGGTGATCCACGCCGTGCCCGGCACGATTCGCGGGTCGACGAGGTACCGCACGCCGGCGGGCTTGCCTTCGCCGAGTGCGCCCGGCCCGATGTACCCCTTGGCGAGATGAGGGTTGGCGGCGAAGTCGGCCTCGGTGAACGGTTCGATCTCGGCGGGCGACACCTGCGCCTCGAGGCGCTTCATGTCGACCTCGCGGTCACCGGGCACGCCGATGGCGAGCGCCGTGGTGGTGCCGTCGGGGTGCTTGAGCCGGACGACGAGGTTCTTCAGCGTGTCGGCGGCCGCCCAGGCGCGGTCGGGGCGACGCAGGTCGTCGCGCGCGTTGAAGAGGTCGACGAGGGTCTGGATGGTGGGCGTGTCGGGCGTGTCGGCCACGACTGCGGCCGGCAGGCCCTCGGCGGCCACCGGGGTGGGGGCCTGCACCTGCACGGCCTCGGTGTTGGCGGCGTAGTCGCACGCCGAGCAGCGCACGTAGGTGTCCTCGCCGATGGCGAGCGGGGCGAGGAACTCCTCGCTGGCCGAGCCACCCATCGCGCCGCTCATGGCCGAGACGATGACGTACGGGAGTCCGAGGCGGTCGAACGTGCGCTGGTAGGCGGCGCGGTGCTTGTCGTAACTGGCCTGCAGCCCGGCGTCGTCGAGGTCGAAGCTGTACGAGTCCTTCATCGAGAACTCGCGGCCGCGCAGCAGGCCTGCGCGCGGACGGGCCTCGTCGCGGAACTTGTTCTGGATCTGGTAGATGACCAGCGGCAGGTCGCGGTAACTGCTGTACAGGTCCTTCACGAGGAGGGTGAACATCTCCTCGTGGGTCGGTGCCAGCAGGAAGTCGGCACCGCGCCGGTCCTGCAGGCGGAACAGGTTGTCGCCGTAGTCGACCCACCGGCCGGTGGCCTCGTAGGGGTCCTTCGGCAACAGGGCGGGGAAGTGGACCTCCTGGAACCCTTCGCGGTCCATCTCCTCGCGGACGATCTGCTCGACGTGTCGGTAGACGATCCAGCCGAGCGGGAGCCACGTGAAGCCGCCCGGCGCCGCCCGGCGGATGTACCCGCCACGCACCAGCAGGCGGTGGCTGGCCACCTCGGCATCGGCCGGGTCCTCGCGCAGGGTGCGGAGGAACAGGGTCGACATTCGCAGCACGGCTACCTCACAGGACGGGGACTCGACGGAACGGGGCGGGCCGGCTGGCGGGACGCCGGGTCGGACGGCACCCCGGGCGCCGCGGCAGGGCCCGACTCGGGCGAAAGGTTACCCGTCACCGCTATAGTCGGAGGGTCCTTTGACGTTCGACGAACCGAAGGCGTGGGTCGTCCCGACCCACG
>JBMSSR010000215.1:0-4808 GCA_049424465.1 Ilumatobacteraceae bacterium | reverse complement strand
AGGCGAGAAGCGCGCCATGCGCGCAGTCATAGGCGCCATCAACAGTCCGCTGCTCGAGGCGGCGATCGACGGTGCACGCGGCATCGTGCTCAACATCACCGGCCCGAGCAGCATGGGCCTGTTCGAGATGAATGCGGCTGCCGAGATCATCCACGGTGTTGCGCACCAGGACGCCAACATCATCTTCGGTACCGTCATCGACGACGAGCTCGGTGACGAGGTCAAGGTGACGGTCATCGCTGCCGGCTTCGACCGCTGGGACAGTGCGGGCAGCACGCCGGCACCGGCACGCGCGCCACTGAAGGCCGTCGCCCCCGAGCCCCCGAAGCCGTCGTCCTCGCTGAAGGACCTGTTTGCCGACGATGGCGGCGACTCGCTCGACGGTGACGACGACTTCGACGTCCCCTCGTTCCTGAAGTGAGCCAGTGTCGTCGGCCGAGTCCCCCCCGCAGCGGCAGGCGCACGCATGCACGACGACCAGTCACCCGGCCCCGGGGGCAGCGACCTCGACCGCGAGGTTCGCGAGCGGCTCGAACTCGTTCACGACCGCATCCGCGCCGCCGGTGGCGTGGGCGTCACCGTGCTGCCGGTGACCAAGACCTGGCCCATCGACCGATGCTTCGCCGCGGTACGAGCAGGGTGCTCCGCAGTCGGCGAGAACTACGCGCAGGAGGTCGTCGAGAAGTTCACCGGTGTCGAGCGGCCGTTCGCGATCCGGTTCATCGGGCAGCTGCAGCGCAACAAGGTGCGGCTGCTCGCACCGTTGGTCGACGTCTACGAGACGGTCGATCGTGCGTCGTTGGTCGACGAACTGGCAGCGCGTGTGCCAGGTGCTGCGGTGCTCATCCAGGTCAGCACCGCTGACGAGGGCGACGCGCAGGGCAAGGGCGGGTGCCCGGTTGCCGACGTCGAGGCGCTCGTCGACCGCGCCCGCGAGCGGGGCCTGGTGGTTCGCGGCCTCATGACGGTCGGACCGACCGAGGGTGGCCCGGAGGCGGCGCGTCCCGGCTTTCGCGTGGTGCGCGCGCTCGTCGACCGCCTCGGGCTGGATGAGTGCTCGATGGGCATGACCGACGATCTCGAGGTCGCGGTGCAGGAGGGCAGCACGCAGGTTCGTGTCGGCAGTGCGCTGTTCGGCAGGCGTCCCCGTCGGGACGAGCCGGTGCGGTAACCTCGGCAACCGGAGGACATGAATGTCGATGTGGAAGAGGGCGATGGACTACCTGGGACTCGGTCCCGAGGACGTCTACGACGACTACTACGACGACGAGTACGACGAGTACGACGAGCCGGAGCGACCGGTCCGTGGTGGTCGCGTTCCGCGCGATGACATGGGAGGCCGCGCGCCCGAGCCGCGTGGCCGTGGCGGCATGGCCCCCGATCATGGTCCCGATCCCTCGAGCCGCGGCATCCCGCGAGGCGGTGGACGGGAGAGCGACGTCGTGGTGCGTCGGCCGGTGGTGTCGGTCGCCGATGACAGCCAGGTGCGTCCGCGACCCATCAACCAGCGGCCGACTGTCAGCGCCGTCCCGGGTGGGAACACCGAACCGCACACCGTGAGTCCGCGCCGCTTCGACTCCGCACAGGAGATCGCCGACCGGTTCCGGCAGGGTTACCCGGTCATCATGAACCTCGAGGCCACCGAGCGCGACGTCGCCCGACGCCTCATCGACTTTGCGAGCGGCCTGTGCTACGGCCTCGGTGGGACGATGGAGAAGGTCGCCACCGGCGTGTACCTGCTGAAACCGGCGGGTCGCTCGTCGTTCGGCGATCTCTGACCACCGACGCTGGACCGGCCGCGACGGTGCCGGTCACCACGGCGGGTGACCAGCGGCACTCCCCGTCATCGCAGCATCACTGACCTAACATCGCACCATGGACATGACCCCCCAGGCGATCCGCGCCGCCTCCTTCCGGACGGTGAAGCGCGGGTACGACCCTGACGAGGTCGAGTCATTCCGGGTCCAGGTCGCCGAGTTGGTCGAGTACTTCCAGAGTCAGGCGACGTCGATGGAGGCCAGGGCTCGCGCTGCCGTGGCCAAGCTGCAGGAACTGACGCAGCAGGCCGCTCGGGCCGAGAGCGCGAGCGCGCCCGAGGCAGCGGCGTCCTCCGACGAGCTGCCCGACATGATCAGTCGCACGCTGCTGCTCGCGCAGCGGACTGCGGACGCCGCGCTGGCCGACGCCCGCGAGCAGGCGACGACGTTGGTCGACGAGGGTCGCGAGGAGGCCGCCCGCATGCTCGAGTCGGCTCGTGTGATGGCGTCGCGAACGATCGACGACGCCCGTCACGAGGCGCGGCGCGCATCCGAGGAAGAGCGGGTTCGCGCCGAGAACGAGGTGCAGGCGCTGCTCGCCCGGCGCGACTTCCTGCTCGCCGACGTCGACCACCTCGAGCTCTTCATCCAGAGCGAGCGCGAGCGTCTGCGCGATGCTGCCAACCAGTTGCTCGACATGGTCGAGCGCGCCCCGGGTGGCCTCGGCGAGGCGCGTCGCCCGCTGCTGTCGGCGTCCGACGACGCCACGTCGTTCTGGGGCGAGGGTGCGGGCGATGACGCGCCCGACCTGAGGAGCGATGGGGTGACCGCCGACGGTGCGGCCGACGTCGAGACCGCCGAGACGGACGACGACGCCGAGGTCCTGGACGTCGAGCCGGCCGACTCGGTCGACCGCCGGGAGGTCGACGACCGGTGGGGCGACTCCGACGGCCCGGTCCAGGGCGACGTGACCGCTGCCCTCGATGTCACGGCGGCACTCTCCTTCGACCACGGTGTGCCGGCGCCGGGGGCCGAGGTCGGCGTCGGCCGCGTTTCGGGCCGCCCCTTCGAGGCCGCGCCGCTCGACGACACCGGACAGCTCGGCGACGTCGAGGTCGACGTCGCGGCGCTCGGGGCGACGCTGCGGGCCACGATCGACGGTGTGCTGCAGTCGGGCTCCCCGGAGGCGACCAGTGGGGCGGACGCCCGTGCACTCGACGGCTGGGACGACGACTGGGACGACGACGGTGGCTCGGGCGCCGGAAGCGACACGCCTGCCGTCGGTCAGCCCTCCGATGACGTCACCGAGGCGATGCCGGCCTCCTCGGCCGACGACACCTGGGACCCGCTCACGCTGCCGCTGCGACCGCTCGAGGGCGAGCCTGTGGCGGTGGACGACGACCTGCCGCTCAGCGCCGCCGCAGCGTCGGCACGGCTCGCCGCCGACCGTCGTCGTGCCGAGGTCGCGGCCGACGCCGCCGCGCGGGCCGAATGCGCCGACGATGCACCGTCCGACGCACTGTGGCGCTCGCGCGCCGCACCATCTGTGCGGCAGTCCTTCGACGACCTCTCCGAGCGCCTCCGGCGACCGCTGCTCGACGAGGGTCGCGGCGTCGGCGCGCCGTACGACGCCGACGACGACAGCGGGTTCATCGTCGGCGGCGACGAACTCCAGTAGCGCCACCACGAGGCCGCGACCGGCCGCCGGTAGCATCGCAGGGACCTCAGGAGCCATCAGTGACCTACCCCGACGTCCCCGCGCAGCCCTCGTTCCCCGACCTCGAGCGTGAGGTCCTGTCGTTCTGGGACCGCGACCACACCTTTGCGGCGTCGATCGACCGGCGCGACGGTGCTGACGAATACGTGTTCTACGACGGCCCTCCGTTCGCCAACGGTCTGCCGCACTACGGCCACCTGCTCACCGGGTTCGTCAAGGATGCGGTGCCGCGGTACCGCACGATGCGCGGCCAGCAGGTGCACCGCCGCTTCGGGTGGGACTGCCACGGCCTGCCGGCCGAGGTGGTGGCCGAGAAGGAACTCGGCATCAGCGGTCATCCCGAGATTGCGGCGTTCGGCATCGACAAGTTCAACGAGGCGTGTCGCACCAGCGTGCTGCGCTTCACCGACGACTGGTACCGCTACGTCACCCGCCAGGCGCGCTGGGTGGACTTCGAGAACGACTACAAGACCCTCGACACGCCGTACATGGAGAGCGTCATGTGGGCGTTCAAGACGCTCTACGACAAGGGCCTCGTGTACGAGGGGTTCCGCGGGCTGGCCTACTGCTGGCGCTGCGAGACGCCGCTCAGCAACACCGAGACCCGCATGGACGACGTGTACCAGCAGCGCCAGGACCCGGCGGTCACGGTGCGCTTCCGACTCGACTCCGGTGAGGACATCCTCGCCTGGACGACGACGCCGTGGACGCTCCCGAGCAACCTCGCCCTCGCGGTCGGGCCGGACGTCGAGTACGCGCTGCTCGAGCAGACCGACGGCCAGCGGGTCATCCTCGCCGAGGCTCGCCTGTCGTCGTACGAGAAGGAACTCGAGGGCGCAGTGCGCCTCGGCACGATGCGCGGATCAGACCTCGTCGGCCGTCGGTACACCCCGCTGTTCCCGTTCTTCGCCGACACCCCGAATGCCTTCCACGTGCTGGCAGCCGACTTCGTCACGACCGAGGACGGTACGGGTGTCGTGCACATGGCCCCGGGTTTCGGTGAGGACGACCAGGTCGTCTGCACGGCGTTCGGCATCCCCACGATCTGCCCGATGGACGAGAAGGGTTGCTACACCGCCGAGGTCACCGCGTGGGCCGGGATGCAGGTCTTCGACGCCAACCCCGAGATCATCCGCGACCTGCGCGCCCGCGGGTCGCTCGTGCGTCACGACAGCTACGCCCACTCGTACCCACACTGCTGGCGCTGCAGCAAGCCGCTGGTGTATCGGGCCATCGGCTCGTGGTTCGTCGAGGTGACCCGGATCAAGGATCGGATGGGCGAGCTCAACCAGCAGATCCGCTGGGTGCCCGAGCACATCAAGGACGGGCAGTTC
>JBMSSR010000214.1:0-4809 GCA_049424465.1 Ilumatobacteraceae bacterium | reverse complement strand
GGGGCTGGGGCGGCGTCCCCGCCGGCACACGCCGACGCGAGCAGTGCGACCGCCCCGAGCAGGACCGCGCTCGCACAACGGGCACGGCGTGCGGCGTGGGACGACGGGCGAGTGGGGAGGAGCACCATGCAGCCGGACGATAGTCAACGTCTGACTATCCGTCCAGCGCCCGCCGATCGCCTTCCCCCGCCCGTCACGCGGGTGCAAGGCTGCACCCACAGCCCGACGGAGGACGCACCATGGCCGGACAGCACGTGAAGCTCGAGATCGACGGCACCATCGCGACCGTCACGCTCGACCGCCCCGAGAAGCGCAACACCCTGGCGCTCGAGGTGATGCAGGAACTCACTGCGACGCTGCGCGAGGTCGCCGTGTCGGACGCCCGAGTGGTCATCCTCGCCGCCACCGGTCCGGTGTTCTCGGCCGGTCACAACTTCGGTGACATGCACGGCGCCGAGCTCGACAGCATCCGGCACCTCTTCAACGTCTGCACCGAGATGATGGACACCATCCAGTCGATCCCGCAGCCGGTGATCGCCAGGGTGCACGCCCTCGCCACCGCTGCCGGCTGTCAGTTGGTGGCGACGTGCGACCTCGCGATCGCGGCCGAGAGCGCCTCGTTCGCCACGCCCGGCGGCAAGGGCGGCCTCTTCTGCCACACGCCGATGGTCGCGATCGGCCGCAACCTCGGGCGCAAGCGGGCGATGGAGATGGCGCTCACCGGCGACGCGATCAGCGCCACCACTGCCGCCGACTGGGGCCTCATCAACGCAGCCGTGCCGGACGACGAGCTCGACGCCGCGGTGCTCGACCTCGCCCGCCGTGTGTCGCGCGGCAGCGTGCTCAGCAAGGCCACCGGCAAGCGGTCGTTCTACGCCCAGATCGGGCTGACACAGGACGCCGCCTACGACTACGCCATCGAGGTGATGAGCACCTCGGCGATGACCCACGACGCGCAGGAGGGCATCGCCGCCTTCCTCGAGAAGCGCAAGCCGGTGTTCACCGACCGCGCCGACTGAGCAGGCGCGCCGGTCGGCGACGAGCAGACGTCGGCCGCCACCGGCATACTGCCCGTAGCGCTACCGACCCGATGAGGAGCAGACGATGAGCGAACTCACCTTCCACGTGCCGGGCATGACCTGCGGGCACTGCGAGGCTGCCGTCAAGGAAGAGATCGGCAAGGTTGTCGGCGTCGAGTCGGTGTCGGTCGACCTGGGCACCAAACTCGTCACGGTCGGTGTCGGCGCGCCGGCGCCGGCACGTGCGGCCATCGTCGCTGCGATCGACGAGGCCGGCTTCGAAGTCCAGGACTGACATGGCCGGTCGCGACCATCGCCAGTCGACTGCGGGCCGGCTGGTGACGTTCGCGCTCATCGTGCTGGGCCTGTTCGGCACGGCCTACGCCATTGGCGAGCGACTGCCCGGCCACTCGCACACCGGCACCACGTCGTCCGACGGCCACACGCACACGCACTCGACCGCAGGTGGCGACATGGCCAGCATGGACGGCATGTCGCACGATCACTCCGGTGGTGGCGACGCCATTGCACTCACCACGTCCAGCGACACGAGCAACGGCTACACGCTCATCGAGGAACCGGGCACGCCGATCGTGCCGTGTCCCTCTGCCGGGTGCCACGCCACCTCGACGTTCCACCTCACCGCTCCCGACGGCTCGACCGTCACCTCGTACGACTGGGCGCACGGTGCGTACCTCCACGTCGTGATGGTGTCGCCCGACCTCACCCGCTTCGAGCACGTCCACCCCGACATTCGGCCCGACGGCACGTGGGTGCTCACCGCGCCCGACGACAACGAATGGCACGTGGTCCTCGAGAGCACGCCGACCGGCGCGACCACACCGGTGATCGTGACGTCGCACGTCGCCGCAAAAGACGCTGGTTCGACCACACCGGCCGCCGACCTGCCGTCGCTGAACAGCACGGCGACCGTCACTGCGGCGGACGGCACTCGATTCGTGGTCGACCTGCGCACCACCGACACCGGGCTGCAGTTCACGATCACGACGTCCACCGGGGCGCCGGCCGAGGGGCTCGAGGCCTATCTCGAGCAGCCGGCACACCTCGTTGCGTTCCGCGTCGACGACCTCGCGTACGCGCACATCCACCCGACGAGCGAGATCGGCAACCCCGTCATCACGTACACGGGGGCGCTGCCGAGTGGCACGACGTACCGCCTGTTCCTGCAGTTCATGTACCGCGGCGAGGTACTCACGGCGCCGTACACGTTCGCCACCTGAGCCGGCGGCCGAGAGATGCCGACACCATGACTCCCACCGACACGACGACTCACGACGGCGACGCCGACGCCGCCCGCGAGCAGGTCGACCTCGACCTCACGGGCATGACGTGCGCAGCGTGCGCGATGCGCATCGAGAAGAAGCTCAACCGCCTCGACGGCGTGACGGCCACGGTCAACTACGCGACGGAACGTGCCCGTGTCACCTTCGCGCCGGGTGCGGTCACCACCGACGATCTCGTGCGCACGGTCGAGAGCATCGGCTACGGGGCGCGCCTGCCCACCCCGCCGGCGCCCGGCGCGGTCGACCCCGCCGTCGCCCGCGCCACCGACCTCCGACGACGACTCGTGGTCGCAGCGTGCCTCGGTGGGCCCGTGCTCGTCCTGTCGATGGTGCCGGCGCTGCAGTTCCGGGGGTGGCAGTGGGTCGCACTGCTGCTCGCCACGCCGGTCGCCGTGTGGTCGGCGCTGCCGTTCCACCGCGCCGCGTGGAAGAACCTGCTCGTCGCCGAGGCGAGCATGGACACCCTCGTCTCGGTCGGGGTGATCGCTGCCTACGGCTGGAGCCTGTACGCGCTGGTCGTGACACCTGCCGGTGACCTGGGCATGACGATGCCGATGTCGCTCGTGCCCACGCGCGGCGACTCGCACCACCTCTATCTCGAGGTGGCGAGCACGACCGTGGCGCTCATCCTCGCCGGTCGGTGGTTCGAGGCGCGCGCCAAGCGGCGAGCCGGCGGCGCACTGCGCGCCCTGCTGTCGATGGCGGCCGAGACCGCCTCGGTCGTGCGCGACGACGGCACCGAGCACACGGTTGCCGCTGCCGACCTGCGCGTCGGTGACCGGTTCGTCGTGCGGCCCGGCGAGCGCATCGCCACCGACGGTGTGGTCGAGCAGGGCAGCAGTGCTGTCGACATGTCGCTCGTGACGGGGGAGAGCGTCCCGGTCGACGTCACGGTCGGCGGGGCGGTGACCGGTGCGACCATCAACACCAATGGCGTCCTCACCGTGCGCGCCACGCGCGTCGGGGCGGACACTGCACTCGCGCACATGGCGCGCCTCGTCGAGGATGCACAGAGCGGCAAGGCACCAGTGCAGCGGCTCGCCGACCGCGTCGCCGGCGTCTTCGTGCCGGTCGTCATCGCGCTGGCGTTCACGACGCTCGGCTTCTGGACGGCGCGCACCGGCAGCCTCGCCGAGGCCATGGGCCCGGCGGTCGCCGTGCTCATCATCGCCTGCCCGTGCGCGCTCGGCCTCGCCACGCCCACCGCACTGCTCGTCGGCACCGGACGGGGTGCGCAGCTCGGCATCCTCATCAAGGGACCCGAGATGCTCGAGAGCACCCGCCGTGTCGACACGATCGTGCTCGACAAGACCGGCACCGTCACGACCGGCATGATGAGTGTGGAGACGGTGCACGCCGTGCGCGGCACCGACGACGACCTACTCGCGCTCGCCGCGGCGGTCGAGGCCGGCAGCGAGCATCCCATCGCCCGCGCCATCGTCCGCGACGCAGCTGCCCGTGGCCTGACGGTGCACGCCACCACCTCCTTCGTGGCCGAGGCCGGTGTGGGTGCCACCGCCACCGTCGGCGGCCGAGTCGTCCACGTCGGTCGCGCGACCGCCGACGAGCATGCTGCTGCGCGGGTGCACGCCGCGACCAGCACGGTGGTGGCAGTGCGTCTCGACGGCGCGCTGGCCGGCACCATTGCCGTCGCCGACTCGCTCAAGCCGTCGAGCGAGTCGGCGGTCTCCCGGCTGCGCGCGCTGGGCCTCCGTCCACTGTTGCTGACGGGCGACAACGCGGCGATCGCTGTCGACGTCGCTGCTCGCGTGGGCATCGGCGCCGACGACGTCATCGCCGGCGTGCTGCCCCACCAGAAGGTGGCCGAGGTCCGACGCCTGCAGGACGCTGGGGCCGTCGTGGCCATGGTGGGGGACGGCGTGAACGACGCAGCGGCGCTCGCGCAGGCGGACCTCGGCATCGCGATGGGCACCGGTACCGACGCTGCGATCGAGGCCAGCGACCTCACGCTCGTGCGCGCCGACCTGCACGCCGTCGCCGACGCCATCCGCCTCAGCCGACGCACACTGGCGATCATCAAGAGCAACTTGTTCTGGGCGTTCGCGTACAACGTCGCGGCGATCCCACTCGCGATGTCGTGGCTCCTCTCGCCGGTCGTCGCGAGCGCAGCGATGGCGTTCAGCAGTGTGTTCGTCGTCAGCAACAGCCTGCGCCTGCGCCGCTTCGCCCCCGACGCGCACTGACCGCGACCCGGCGGCACCCCGACGGTGTCCTCACGCCACCAGACCCGCCCGCAGCCGGTGCACCAGTGCATCGCGGTGGTAGCCCACCGTGCGCACGCTCACCTCGAGCGCCGACGCGACCTCGGGGATCGACCGACCGCTGGTCAGCAGGTCGAGCAGCCGCAGGTCGTGCTCGCTCAGGTACCGGCGGCTCGACGCCACCACGTCACGCAGTTCGTCGACGGGTTCGACCGACGGCTCGGGCGCGAGACGGCGGTCGAACACCGTCGGTTCAGCGGCCTC
>JBMSSR010000213.1:0-4882 GCA_049424465.1 Ilumatobacteraceae bacterium | reverse complement strand
GCGAGGCCGGGCTCGTTGGGCTCGGGCACGTCGAGCTGCACCTGCTCGCCGCGCACTGTCGACATGAGGTGTCCGATCAGCCGCTCGGCGAGCGAGGGATTCTCGGCGAGCACAGGGCCGAACTTGTGCCCGACGAGCGCGGGCCGCAGCGCGCCGAGCGCAGCGAGGCGACCATCGACGCGTAGGCCGACAGCGCGCACGCCGGGTGCGGTCAGCCACTGCTCGAGGAACGTGCGGCGGTCGGCGCCGAGCAGCGACGCGTCGAGGCGGTACACCTCGTCGCAGTCGAACGCATCGAGCGGCTCGACATGCGGGTCGGGCGTTCCTGTCGCAGTGCCCTCGAACCGCAGGTCGCGGTACGCGAGCTCGAACCCGCCGCGTCGGTAGAAGGGGACCATGTCGAAGACGCCGTCCATGCCGATGGTGCTGCCGGACTCGAGCCGCGACAGCAGCAGGTCGCGACGGTGGTGCCACAGCACCCGGCCGAGCCCGTTGCTGCGACGGTCGGACCGCACGATGAACAGGCCCATGAATCCGAGGCGAGGCGCGACGCGGAAGATGGTGCCGCCGCCGATGAACTCGTCGCCGTCACGCAGCGCGATGAATGCGTCGGGGTCGAGCGCCCGAGCGATGCCGACGTCGTTGGCACCGGGGTTCCAGCCCTCGGCTGCAGCCCAGCTGGTGAGCACGGCGACCTCGTCGTCGCGCATCGGGCCGATGACGTGGCCGGCGGGCAGTGGCTGTGTGTCGGGCATCGCGGGCTCCTGTGTGTCGGACCGGGCGGCAGGGCGAGAGGTGGTGCGGTGGCGTTCGTCGGGGGAACGGTGGTGTGGCGTCGTCGTCGAACTCGGGCGGCGATCAGCGGTCGCCGAGGTTGCTCCACAGCCCGCCGGGCGGGGCGCTGGGGGCGTCACCGCTGGCGGTGCCGTTCGCACCCGCCGCCGGTGACGTGGCCCGGTGGGCCGCTGCCCACACGCCGGTGAGTCCCTCGTCGGCGGGCAGGCGCGAGCGCAGCCACAGCATCGCGAAGGTGCCGATGCGCCGGCGCGCCTCGTTCGCGTCGGCGCGCAGTTGGTCGACCAGTTGTTGGTCGACCGCGGCGCCCGGCTGTGTCGCGACCCCGATCTTCTTCTGCACCTCGATGAAGTCGCGTGCGGCCTCGGTGGCCGCGGCACCGAAGCGCTGCGTCATCTCGGTGAGCATCTCGTCGACGTCGCGGCGCTTGCCCAGGACCTCTGCCTCGCCACGGGCGAGACCCTGGCGCAGCAGGTCGGCGCGGGCCCAGCGGCGCGACAGCGGCTCGCCGAGCCACACGAGGCCGCCGGCGACCACGAACACGCCGACACCGACGAGCGTGGTGGTGACGGCTGCCGACGTCTGGAACGTCAGCCGATTGAACGCCGAGTGCAGCCCCATCGACAGCGCGAATGCGAGCGGCAGCGTGAGGAGGAAGCGGCCCTGCCGTCGCAGTGCGGGTGTGGCGAGCGCGGCACCGATCAGTGCGGTGCACGCGGCATGCATCAGGTTGGTGCTGGTGACACGGGCGAATGCGAACGCAACCGCGGTGTCTGGTGAGCGGGCGAGGTAGATGTAGTTCTCGCGCACGGCGAACCCGGTGCCGGCGGCGAGCCCCACGAGCACGCCGTCGACGTACCAGCGCAGCCGTCGGGTGGCGACGAGCAGCGGGATGATGGCGGCCTTTCCGAGCTCCTCGATGATGGGCGCGCCGACCACGATGAGCGAGTACTCGGTGTGCCCGCTCAGCCACGAGAGCTCGGGGCTGACGACGCCCCAGGTCGCGAGGGCACCAGCCGCGCAGGCGCCGGCGACGAGCAGCACGACGATGCCCCTGCTGCGCCCGATGCGTGCCACGACCGCGAGCGCGGCGAGCGGCACGACCGTGGCGATGACCGTGCCGAGGGTCATCGTCGGAGACTCAACGAAGTTCAGCATCTTGTGGCACACTACCGAGGTGCTGTGCAGCCAGTGCGACGAGTCCGCCCGAGGGGTGTGTCGGTTCTGTGGTCGGGGCGTGTGCTCGGGCCACCACCAGACCCTGCCGTACCTGGTCGCCGTCTACGGCGCCACACCGCCCAAGGCGGTGGTCGTGAGCGACACGCTGTGGTGCGGTGTGTGCCGCCCACAGCCCGAGCCGGTGGCCCTGCCGGAGCTGGCATGAGCAACGACCCGGGCCTGTTCGGGCGCATCCAGGGGCGCATCGACGAGGCGGCAGAGGCCGACGGCGCCGACGCGGCGCCCGCGTTCTCGGCCGCCGACCTGCTCGACCTCGACGACGCCGAGCGCCCGCTGGTGCAGCTGGTGATGAAGGCGCAGCCCATCGACGCCCCGGCTGCCGCCGAGCGCCTGGGCAGCACCGTGCACGAACTGGGTCCGGTCATCGACCGCCTCGTGGCACGCGGTGCGTTGGTGCGAGCCGACGACGGCCTGCGGGTGGGCACGTGGAAGGCCCGCCGCCGCACCCCCGGCGGTCTCTGGGCCCGCCTCGGCGACCTCTGAGTCGTGGTGCGGCTCGGTCGGCGGCCGGAGTGCGGGACGCCTGCGGCGGCTATACCGTAGGGGGTATGCAGATCGAAGTCTTCGCCGACATCTGGTGCCCGTTCACGCATGTCGGCCTGCGCGCGGTGGACGAGGCCCGGCGAGCGGCCGGTCGCACCGACGTCGACATCGTGGTGCGGGCGTGGCCGCTCGAGTTCGTGAACGGTGCGCCGATGGACCCGGCCAAGGTGCACCACCATGCGGACGACCTGCGGGCGCAGGTGTCACCCGACCTGTTTCGCCATATTGCGCCTGAATTCCCCACATCGACGATCGACGCGCTCGCCCTCGTCGCGCGTGCCTACGGGATGAGTGCCGCGGTTGGCGAGCGTGCGAGTTTCCTCGTGCGCGACGCGCTCTTCGAGGAGGGTCGGAACATCGATGACCCGGCAGTGCTTGCCGACCTTGCGACGCAGTTGGGGATCGACGTGCCCGACGATGCCGATCGCGCGCGCGTGAGCGCCGACTGGGAAGAGGGCACGCGTCGGGGTGTGCTCGGGTCCCCCCATTTCTTCGGACCCAGCAGTGACGTCTTCTGTCCCTCGTTGGAGATCACCCGCGACCCTGACACCGGACTCACCATTCGGCGATCCACCGATCGCCTCCGCGAGTTCGTGGCGGCCTGTGTGGCGGACCAGTAGGTCCTTTCGTACCCGCGTGATCCGCGGTGTGTGCCGTCGAACGCCATGTCGGGTGATCGACAAGGTCACACCGCCGGACATTGATGACGCGGGGCGTCGCGAGACCGGGAGTACATCAGTCGGTGTGCGGTCGGGCACTGGCGCGTTCCGCTCGCGGCATTGTCTCGAGGTACTCGTCGAGCGTGGCGGGGAAGCCCGGCGCGCGAAGGTCGACACCACACGCAGTTTCGAGCAGGCGTGCGACCATGGGCGATCCGGCGCTGCCGCCGTATGCAGCACGGGCGCGGATGTTCAGTTGCTCGACGGTGGCGGCGATGTCGAGCGGCACGTCCAGCTCTCGCCCGAGCTGCACGGCAAACCCGAGGTCCTTGCACGACAGGTCGAGCGAGAAGCCGATGTCGTAACTGCCGCTGAGGATGGTGGTGCTCTCGGTCTCGTGGATGAAGCTGTTCCCCGAGCTGGCACGGATGACCTCCCACGCAAGGCGAAGGTCGATGTCAGCGCGCGCGGCAAGCATGTAGGCCTCGGCAGTTGCCGCGATGTGGATGAACGCCAGCATGTTGGTGATCACCTTGATGACGGCCGCCTTGCCAAGTTCGCCGATGTGGAACACGCGGCCGCCGACCGCGTCGAACACGTCGGCGTGGCGCCGGAACAGGTCATGGTCACCACCGACGAGCACCGTGATGGTGGCCGATGATGCATTGTGTGCGCCGCCGGTCACTGGCGCCTCGAGTGTGCCGACACCTCGTGCGGCAAGAATGTCAGCGAGGCGGAGTAGTTCGTGGCGCTCGTTGGTGCTCATGTCGATCCACGTCGAGCCGGGGCGGACGCCGTGCACCAGGCCGCGATCGCCGGTGACGACCGACGTGATGGCAGCAACCGACGGCAGACACGTGATGACCGAGTCGCAGGCCGCGGCAACCTCTGCAGGGGACTCGGCCCACGCTGCGCCGAGCGCGATCAACGGGTCGCCTGCCGTGCGGTCGAGGTCGTGCACGGTCACGTCGAATCCGGCCGCGAGCAGATTTGTTGCCAGATGACGCCCGATGTTGCCGATGCCGATACAGCCGATCTTCATGTCTCCCCCTCGGCCGGACGAATCGAGCAACCGATGCATGGTGGTCGGCGCGACCCGGCCAGCCGATGGTACCCATCGGCCGTCAGCGGCTCGACGGCGACGACGCGGCCCGGCGACACGCTGTAGTCGGTGGTCGTACGCTTCGCAGGGTGGCTGGCGAGCTGGCCACTTGGGTGTCGAGTCCCCACGTGCGGTCACGCCAGCAGCGGTAGCCACCTGGAGCGTGGTCCGGATGCGGGAACACGAACACCCCGAGAAGGCTGCGAATCGAGTGGACCGTGCACTCGAGTACCGTGAGGACGTGGTCGCAGGTGCGCTTGACGAGGCAGCGTTCCGTGAGTCGGTCTTTGCGTGGTTGAGGACTCAACTGCTGACGTCCGAAGGTCTCACTCGGGAGCAGCTCTCGCAGTTCCCATTCCTGAATGGGACGCATCGCCTCGTCGGAACCATGACCGGAATCTGGCGGATCAAGGAGTTCTCGGACGCCGCGATCAGCATCCTGACGTCGTTCTCGCCGGACGAGCGAAAGCGTCCGTATGACGACACGGTCGGCGATGACGGGATGCTGCGTTACAAGTGGCGAGGTGACAATCCGCAGCTTGCG
>JBMSSR010000212.1:0-4897 GCA_049424465.1 Ilumatobacteraceae bacterium | reverse complement strand
CGTAGGGATCCTCGAGCTCGATCTCCTTGGCGATGGACACACCGTCGTTGGTGATCGTGGGGGCGCCCCACTTCTTCTCGAGCACGACGTTGCGGCCCTTGGGTCCGAGCGTGACGCGCACGGCGTCGGCGAGCTTGTTCATGCCGGCTTCGAGGGCCCGACGAGCGGTCTCGTCGAATGCGATCTGCTTGGCCATGTTGATTCCTCCACGGTGAGGGTTGCTTGAGGGTGGTACTGGTCGCAGAGCGTCCGGCGTGATCGCCGACCGATGCGCCGTGGCCCGGGCTGACACTCGGGACACGAGAGTGCTAGCACTCTAAATCCCAGACTGCTAATGCGGCAACCCGTGTCTGACGGACAGGGCGGCCACGGGCGGTTGCGGTCGACGCCACAATGACACGCTGAGTGACGGATTTGACGCTTGGTGTCATCGTCACGCTCCGTGGTGTGGCAGGATGGCCGCATGGCTCGTGGCGACGTCCTCGTGGTGGAGGACACCCCTGAATACACGCAGGTGGTGACAGCAGCGCTCTCGAACGTCGGGTTCACGGTGCGCACGGTCGGCACGGTGGCCGATGCCCTCCAGGCACTCGACGTCGTGGCAGCCGATCTGGTGGTGCTCGACCTCGGTCTGCCCGACGGCGACGGCTTCGACCTGTGCCGCGTCGTGCGCGAGCGCACCAATGCCTACATCCTCATCCTCACCGTGCGTGCCGAGGAGGTCGACCTGTTACTGGGGTTCCGCCTCGGTGCCGACGACTACATGACGAAGCCTTTCTCGACGAGAGAACTCGTGGCGCGGGTCGAGGCGATGATGCGCCGCCCCCGTGGCGACCTCACGGGTGCCATCGTGCGCCGCTTCGGCGATGTCACCATCGACCTGCGCTCGCGTGAGTGCCACGTCGACGGTTCGCCGGTCGAGCTGACGCGCATCGAGTTCGACCTCCTGGCCACGCTGTCCGACGACCCGCGGGCAGTGTTCACGCGCCGACAGTTGCTCGACCGCGTGTGGGGCGACGGGTGGGTCGGTGACGACCACGTCGTCGACGTGCACATCGCCAACCTGCGCAAGAAGATCGACCACAGCGGCGACCAGAGCGCGATCCGCACTGTTCGCGGCGTGGGCTACGGCTTCACACTGCCCTGACCGGTCCGGTGAACGTCCTCCGTTCCGGGGTACCGCCACTCGGGGAATGCATCGCCGTGGCGCGGGCTCGCCCAACAACTCTCTAACGTTGGGCCGTGCAGATCGTGGTCGTCGGCGGTGGTGTGTCCGGACTCGGTGCCGCCGTTGCGCTCTCGCGGCGCGGCCACTCGGTCACCATCGTGGAGCGCGACGACACGCCGATGCCGTCATCGGCCGACGAGGCGTTCGAGTGGGACCGGCGAGGGGCGCCGCAGGTTCGGCACAGTCATGCGTTCCTCGCCCGGATGGTGGGCCTGTTGCGCAACGACTACCCCGACATCCACGCGTCGTTGCTCGACGCGGGTGCCACCGAAATGCGGTTCGGCGATGACCTGCCACCGACGGTCGTGGGCTTCGAGCGCGAGCCTGCGGACGACGATCTGACGATGTTGGCCTGTCGTCGCACCACCTTCGAATGGGTGCTGCGGCGCGCAGTGCTCGACGAGGGTCGTGTGGCGGTCCGCACCGGTGTCGCGGTCGACGGGTTCGCCACCGCGCCCGGCCCCCACACTGTCGTCGGTGCCGACGGGGCGTGCGCGACGGTGCCGCACGTCGTCGGCGTCCGGCTCGCTGACGGCGGCGAGCTGCGCGCTGACCTGGTGGTGGTCGCGGCAGGTCGTCGCAGCGCGTCGAGCGACTGGCTGGCGGCGATCGGCGCGGGTGATGTCACCGAGGACGTCGACGACACCGGCATCGTGTACTTCAGCCGCTTCTACCGACTGCGCAGCGACTCGGACTACCCGCCTCGCTCGGGCCCTATCGGTGGCGATCTCGGCTACCTGAAGTACGGGGTGTTCGTCGGTGACAACCGGACGTTCAGCGTCACCCTCGCCGCCCCTTCGACCGACGACGACCTTCGACGCGTGCTTGCCGACCCGGTGGTGTTCGACGCGTGTGCCCGGCAACTCACCGCGACCGCGACGTGGCTCGACGGGCGCGCCGAGCCGATGTCGGACGACGTGCACGTGATGGCAGGGCTCCTCAACCGCCGTCGGCACCACGTGGTCGACGGCGTGCCGGTGGCGCTCGGGGTGGTGCCGGTCGGTGATGCTGCGCTGTGCACGAACCCTCTGTACGGGCGCGGTTGCACGTTCGCGTTCGTGGGGGCGCACCTGCTCGCCGACGTGCTCGATCGAGTCGGCGACGATCTCGGGGCACTGGCCACCGAGTACGACGCGGCGCTGACCAGCGACCTGGTGCCGTGGTACCAGGCCGCGGTGCAGCAGGACGCCGAGGCCCGTCGAGTCGCCGCGGCGCTCCTCGCCGGCGAGGATCCCGACGGCGATGCCACCGACCCACGGTCGTTCATGCGCAGCGTGTTCCGCGACGGGCTCCTGCCAGCGATCCGCACCGATGCGGTCGTGATGCGCGCCTTCTTCCGGTCGCTCAACCTGTTGTCGGCGCCCGACGCCCTGATGAAGGACGCCGACGTCGGTGCCCGAGTGCTTGCGGTCTGGCAGGGCAGGGACAGTCGCCCGCCCGAGGAGCCGCTCGGACCGCGGACCCGCGCCGAGCTGCGCGCCCTGCTGCCGGCCTGAGCACCGGTACCCTCGCACCCATGTCGGCACGAGGCCGTAGCGAGAACCTGCTCGTCACCACGGTCTCGGCCGGCGTCGCGTCACGACGTCCGGACGACCTGGTCGTCGAGGAACCGATGACGATCCAGCTGGACGGCACCCGCGTCAGCACGACGATGCGTACGCCCGGCCACGACTTCGAGCTGGCGGTCGGCTTCTGCCACACCGAGGGGCTGCTCGCCGGTGTGCCGGTCACGTCGGTGCGCTACTGCGCCGACGGAGCGGCGTCCGATGCCGAGTGGAACGTCGTCACGGTCGAGACCGGCGGGCGTGCGCCTGCTCCCACGCCGCGGCTCGGCAACACCACCTCGAGCTGCGGCATCTGCGGCAACGACGCGATCGACGAGCTGTGTGCGCGGTTGGTCCCGCTGCCGTCGCAGCCGGCCATTGCGTTCGAGGTGCTGCAGCGGATTCCCGACGCGGTGCTCTCGGGGCAGGGGCTCTTCAACGCCACCGGTGCAGTACACGCCGCTGCCGCGTTCACTGCCGACGGTGAGGTCCTGCTCACGCGCGAAGACGTCGGTCGGCACAACGCGGTCGACAAGGTCGTCGGTCGGCTGCTGCTCGACCACCGCCTGCCGGCGGCCGGGATGGGCCTGTTCGTCAGCGGTCGGGCCAGTTTCGAGATGGTGCAGAAGGCGTGGGCCGCCGGTTTCTCGACGCTGCTATCTGTCAGCGCGCCCACCGCACTGGCAGTGCACACGGCGCGACGTGCCAACCTGTTCCTCGCAGGGTTCGTGCGTGGCGATCGGTTCAACGTCTACGCCCCCGAACGCCTCGCCACGGGTGGGTGACGGCCGCAGCGTCGTCACCGGCGCCCGGTGCCGTCTGTGACGTGCGTCGACGGTGTACCGCAGCGTCCCGAGCGACACGACGGGTGGGTGGCTCGTAGCCTGACCGCATGAGCCAGCACGCACACGAGTCGCAGACCGGTCACCCGGGCGGTCACCCCGGCAGTCAGCCCAGCGGCAGGCCACCGTCCACCGCAGCGCCGACCCCCTCGCCGGCCGCCGACGGCGCAATCAGCCCCGCAGCGGGACTGTGCGTCGTGCACCTGTTCTGCAAGCCGACCCCGCTGTTCGACGGCGAGACGCTCGTCGCGGGTGTCGACGCCGCCCGTGCGGCAGGTGCACAGGTGGTGTGCGTGTCGACGATGGGTCACAAGGCGGACGCTGCGATCATGGCCATGCACGCCGACCAGCGGGTGCTGCGGACGCTGCAGACCGCGGTGCAGCACGCCGGCCTCGAGGTCGTCGACAGCTACGTGAGCCTCACCGAGGTCAGCGAGTACGCCAAGGGCATGCCCGAGCAGATGCTCAACGCGCGGCTGTACCCCACCATCCCGCCGACCGAGCACCACATGCCGGCGTGGTGCTTCTACCCGATGTCGAAGCGGCGCGGGGGCGACGCCAACTGGTTCACCCTGCCCTATGACGACCGCAGCCGACTGATGCACGAGCACGGCACGAGCGGCCGCAAGTACGCCGGCCGCGTGGTGCAGTACGTCACCGGTTCGACCGGTCTCGACGACTTCGAGTGGGGCGTGACGCTGTTCGCGATCTCGCCCGACGTGCTGAAGGAAGTGGTGTACACGATGCGGTTCGACGAGGCGTCAGCCGTGTACGGCGAGTTCGGCGCGTTCTACACCGGCTATGTCGTGTCGCCGGAGGAGCTCGTCGCCTCGCTCTGAGGGTCGGGGCCGGTCAGTCGTGCCGCCCCTCGACGGTGTGGATGGTCAGCCGGTCACGGCGATGAACGTGCGCACGCCGATGTCGCGTCCTGTGGCATCGAACGCGAACTGTTCGAAGACAGCACTCAGCGGGTCACCGTCCGCGCCGATCGACAGCTCGTCGGTGGGCCCGTCGAAGTCGATGTTCCTGCCGAGGGCCATCAGTGACTCGCACGCTGCGTAGGTGCGGCACGACGAGCCACCACCGCTGACGCCCGGCACCGCAGGGGCGATCGCCGACGACTGCAGCGAGTCGGCTGCGGCCGCCGCGAGCGCGATGAGGTCGAGGCAGTTGTAGCCGTTCTGGGCGTAGAGACCGGTTGCGTCGGGATCGATGCCCCTGAGGCGGCTGGTGAAGTCGGTGTCGTCGACGAACGCCTGCGGTGACACACCCACGACCCGCGC
>JBMSSR010000211.1:0-4915 GCA_049424465.1 Ilumatobacteraceae bacterium | reverse complement strand
CCTCGCTCGTTCCCGGGGGTCCGGCGACGAGGTCGAGTGGCGGCACGGTGTGTCGTGCCCGAGGGCTGCGCGGACCTGGTCAGCGGTCCACCGTCGGGACGGTCTGTTGTCGTACTCTGTGTCAGTCGGCATCTGCCCCTAGCGACGCGCGCGCGGCGCCTGTAGTCTTTTCGGGTGCAATTTGGCCGCCCCCACGCCGTGCCTCGTGGCCCTCGGAGAGGGCTCCTGGTCGTCGCCCCGTTGATCCTCGGTTTGTCAACGGGTTGTTCTGCGGTGGGCGGCGACGCCAGCAACTACAACTTCGTCTGCGAGGACGGGCCGCCCGAGCAGTTGTCGCTCCTGGATGTCTCGTCGAGCGGACGCGACCTCGGCATTCTGGCCGAGCGACTCAACGCCATCCAGGTCGACGCCGAACGGGTTGCCGACTGCGACGGCTCGATCACCGTCGTCGCATGGGGTGGCTCGGCCTCCACCTCTGAGGTGCTGTACCAGGGTCAGATCCGCGTCCTCGGCGCCAGCGAGATCGGTCGGGACCGCAAGATTCCGGCTGCCGTCGACGCCGTCATGGAAGAAGTGCGCGGCAACCTCAACAACCTGATGCAGTCGACGCCGTCGGGTGGCCAAGATCTGCTGGCTGCCTTCTCCATCGTGTCCGACTTCGTGCGCGCCGGCGGCGGTGCCAACTCGTCGGCGGTGGCCGTGAGCATCTATGCGGACGGGATCGCCACGGAGGGCTCGGCACAGATCAACCGTCCCGGGCTCAGCGAGGCGCGGATCGAGGAACTCATCGCCGAGCAGTCGGTCCCCGACCTGTCCGGGGTGCCGATCTCGATGTTCGGCGTGGGCCGCATCGGCGGCAGCGCCAAGCCGCCGCAGCAGGTGGTCGAGACGACCCAGATCTACGCCCAGGACCTCTGCGAGGCCACCGGGGCGGAATGCCGAACCTTCTCAAGTACATTCTCAACGGACTGACGCCGGGAGACACAGTGGGACTCTTCAACAGTAGATCAGGCGCCTGGAACACCCTGAACGGCGAAGCCGCCGCCCCGACCCGCCGGTCGGTCCAGCGCAGTTTCGAGCGCGACCCCATCGACTGGGCGGGCAGCGTGCGCATCGTGGCGCCGCAGCCCACGGACTCGCCGATCGACCTCCCCGAGGGTGCGGTGCTGCACGTGGCGGCGCAGTTCGTCGCCGAGGCGCGGGCCCAGGCGGCCGAGTACGCCGCCGGGGCGAGCGCCGCGATCCGCGAGATCCTCGCCGATGCACGCGCCCGCCGCTTCGAGGCCGTGCAGCAGGCCAAGGCCCGCCGCCTCATGTTGCAGAGCTACCGCGCGGCCCTCCAGCGGCACGCCGACTCGCAGCGCATCCTCGGCCCGCACGTCCGCTTCAGCGGTTCCACCGGCAAGAACCTGTGGATCCTGTTCTTCCTGGTCGGCGATGCGGCCGGTATGACCCTGGCGCTCACGTACGGCGGTGAGTCGCCGTTCATCGCCGGTGTCATGGCGATGGCGGTCGGCGCCGCCGTCATCGTGTCGGGCAAGCTCGGCGAGGACCTCCGCCGCGAGTCGTTCATCAAGAACCTGACCGCGTCCGGCGACGACGAGACCGAGCGTGTGGTCGAGGCCGTGTTCGGCGTCGACGACAGCAGCCGTCTGCTGAACCGGCGGGTGCTGTACACCTTCATGGGCACCTCGTCGCTGGCAGGCCTCGCGATCGGCGTCTATCGCGCGCAGGAGGAGAGCATCGCGATCGGTATCTCGTTCGGCATGTGGGCACTGCTCATCGGCGCCGGCTCGTTCGCCGCCTCGTGGTACTACTGCGACCCGGCCCGGACGTTCATCTCGCTCACACAGCAGGCCGTCGACGACGCCGAGGCGATCTTCCAGTCGACCGAGATCGACGCCATCGAGGAGCACAACGCCAACATCGAGGCCGCCAAGCACATCGTCCGCGAGTACCGGCAGCGAGCCGAGGCCGCCTGGAACATGACGCTCGCCGGCGCCGCCGCAGCCATGGCCGCCAACAGCAGCGTCATCGGCCTGGCGCAGATGAAGGGCCACTGGGTGCTGCAGCAGCGCATGCCCGACACGTACTGGCCCGACCTCAGCGAGTACTTCGAGATCGTCGACCGCGACGACGTCAGCCCCGACTCGGGGACGTCGACTCTGCTCGGCGAGCCGATCACCGAAGAGGCCGAGCGCCCGACGTACTGGTTGTCGGAGGTCGGCGCATCGAGGCCGCGTACCGGCGTCGCAGCAGGCGGCTGACCGATCATGAGCGAACTCGGAGGACACCGTGGCCCGGCGTCGTAGTCGTCGTCGTCGCCGCAGTCGTCGCCGCAACTCGGCACCCGTCGGCGCAATTGTCGGTGGCGTGCTGGCGGTGCTCGTGCTCATCGTGGGCGGTCTCGCGTACTCGCGGGGCGCCTTCGACGGACTGCTGCCTGCCGAGGAGGCGTCGGGTCCCACCGGCGTCTCTGCGTCGTCCGACCGGTTCCATGGCGCCGAGGGCATCGACGTGGGCGACGTCACGCCGGTCGAGTACTGGTGGACCGATCCGGCCGCGATCATCACCGATCCAACGCCTGCCACCTCCGTGCCGGACGCCGCGTCCGGTGAGCAGTACCAGGAAGTGCAGGTGCCTGCCGACGTGCTGTTCGACGCCGACTCCGCGGTGCTGGGCGAGACCTCGCAGGACGCGATCCAGGCGATCGCCGACACCGTGACCGATGCGTCGTTGCGCATCATCGTCGTCTGTCACTCGTCGTCCGACGGCAGCATCGCCACGCGCCAGTCGCTCAGTGAAGAGCGAGCTGACGCCCTCGCGGCGGCCCTCGAGGACCTCCTCGGCCGCCCTCGTGGTTCGATCACCCGGATCGGCAAGGGTGACTCCGAGCCGCTGCCCGGTATCGATCAGTCCACCGCCGAGGGCCGTGCCCTCAACCGGCGGTGCGAGGTGTTCGTCCAGTTCCCCTGAGCGCCCGATGTGCGGTCGCTTTGTCGCCACGACGAGCCCGACGGCCCTGGCCGAGGTGTTCGACGCCGAACCTCCTGACACCGTCCTGGCGTCGCGTTACAACGTCGCGCCGACCACCGACGTGTACGGCGTCGTCGAGGGTGCTGACCGGGCGCGACGGATCGCGGTCTTCCGCTGGGGCCTCGTGCCGTCGTGGGCACGGGACGCGTCGATCGGCAGCAGGTTGATCAACGCCCGTGGTGAGACGCTCGTCGAGAAGCCCTCGTTCGCGAGGTCGTTCACGACACGTCGTCTCATCGTCCCGATGGACGGGTTCTACGAGTGGCAGCCGCCGGCATCGCCCCGCGGCCCGAAGCGACCCGTCTTCGTCCACCGTCGCGACGGCGCGCCCATCGCAGCCGCCGGGCTGTGGGCCGCGTGGAAGGATCCGGCGGTGTCGAGCGATGCTGCATGGTTGCATTCGTGCACGATCATCACCACCGCGGCGAACGCGCTGATGGCTCCGGTACACGATCGGATGCCGGTGGTCCTCGAGCGGCGTGACTGGGACGAGTGGCTCGATCCGGCCAACCACGACACGGCCTCCCTCGTCGACCTGCTCGTACCGGCCGCCGACGAGGTCCTGACGCGGTACGAGGTGGGGACTGCAGTGAACAAGGTCCAGCACGACGACCCATCGCTCATCAGCGCGATACGTGGTGATGACGGGATGGATGGACCCAGATGACCACGGAGCGTGCCGGATGATGGACTTCTCATCAAGATTCCGGAAATCCGTCAAGTCGCCGACAGGCAGTGCCGATGTTCGATCGGGACACAACAAGGAGACCGCCGTGGACAGCAACGGCCACCTGCCGCAGACAACTGATCAGGTCGACATCGCCAGCAGCGCGTTCGCCAAACGGCTCGCCAATCTCATGGTCGCGACGCGTCACGAGCGCCGCCTCACCGTCGGTGGTATGGCGCGGCGCAGCGGCGGTCGGTTCAGCAAGCGAGACCTGCGGGCGTGGGAGGCAGGGGAGCGTCTGCTCGACGAATCGACGGTGCTGCAGCTCACCGGGCTGTACGGCTGCGATGCCCAGGCGATCTTGCCGGCCCGTCTCCCGATCGTGGTCGAATTCGGCCGCATCTCCGCAGGCGGCGTGAGCGCGCCGTTCGAGCCGCTCAGCTCGACCTCGCTCCTCGAGGCATACCTGCGCCTCGTCCGGTCGCTCCGTCGCCAGAAGAGCGCTCCCGCGGTCGAGTTGCGCCGCGACGACATCGAGATCCTCGCCCACTACCTGCAGGAGAAGGGTGAGATCGTCGTCGAGCGCCTCGGCGCGCTGATGGGTGCGACACGAAGCCAGCGCACCGCGATGGCGGGACTGTTCGCCACTGGAGCGGTCGTCATCGGACTCGTCGGTACTGCCGCCGCCGGCGGGAACTCGCCTGACGTGGGCACGGGGACCCCGGTACCGGGCAGTCGTGTGCCGACACCGACTCAGGCGACCCCGCCAACCCTGCCGGCGCTCGTCGAGACGAACACACCGGTGACGGTGCCGGTGATCGTCGTGACGGGGGACGTCGGTCTGCCGGTCGCGCCCCCGGCTGCCACGGTGTCGACGGGCAACGACGTGACGGGTGCTGCACTGACGACTGGTGACGGTGCGACAGGTGCCGCGGCGTCGGCGTCCCTCGGCGACAGCACCTCGGTGTCCGACTCGTCGGGCACCGTCGACGTCCCGCTGGTCGATACCGACATCCCCGACACGACCGTCGCCGATCCGTTGGTCGACGTCGGGGCGCCGCCCCTTCCCTGAGGTCATCCCCGTGACACCGTCACCGCGACGGCGTCACGCACCGAGCGCCGAGAGCGCGGTCACGATCGCTGCCGCCGCCCGGTCGAGTTCGTCCCGCCTCACCGCGGCGGCGGCGTTCGCGAACGCCAGCTGTCCCAGGG
>JBMSSR010000210.1:0-4924 GCA_049424465.1 Ilumatobacteraceae bacterium | reverse complement strand
CGCCATCACCAACACCCAGTTCGGCGAACTCCAGTCCGCCGTGCGCCGCCTCGGCACCGACCGCATCCTCAGCGACTTCCTCGCCGCCAGCGACTCCCAGGTGTGGGTCAAGGGCGAATGGCTCGACGACGCCACCGGCCTCGTCACCTTCGACGGCGACACCTTCATCGACTACCGCGCCCGGCGCCCGGTGATGGAACTCCGCGAGGGCGTCAGCACCCGGCTCGTGTGGGCCGACCTCGAGCTGCGTCGCGGCACGTCGCCCAACGGCGTGGACGTGCTGCTGCTGACCGGCCCCGAGCCCGACATGCAGTGGCGGTCGTTCGCCCGTCACATCACCATGCTCGCCACCCGACTGGGCGTGTACCAGATGGTCGGCCTCGGCGCGTACCCGTTCGCCACACCGCACACGCGCTCGCCGCGGCTGTCGGGCACGTCGCCGTCGTCCGACGTCATCGAATCGGTCCCCTACCTGCGCAGCTCGCTCGACGCACCCGCCGGCGCGGCGGCGGTACTCGAGCACGCGCTCACCGAGGCAGGCATCGCGTCGCTCGGGCTGTGGGCGCAGGTGCCGCACTACGTCAGCGCCATGGCATACCCAGCGGCCAGCGTCGCGCTGCTGCACGCGCTGCACGACGTGACGGGCATTGCCGTCGAGATGACCTCGCTCGAGTCAGAGGCCATCGCCCAGCAGCGGCGGATCGACCGGCTCATCGAGGGCAACGACGAGCACGTGTCCATGCTGCGACAGCTCGAGGCCGCCTACGACTCATCGGTCACCGAGAGCGACTCGTTCTCCGCGCAGGGCCCACTGCCCACCGGCGACGACATCGCCGCCGAGTTCGAGCGGTTCCTCCGCGACCAGGCCGACTAGCGTCGGCCCCATGAAGGTCGACGGGGGAATCGGCGGCAGCCTGCACGGTGCCGCAGCACAGGCGAAGGAACTCGAGGCGGCGGGCTATTCCGGCGCATGGACCGCGGAGACGAGCCACGACCCGTTCTTCCCGCTGCTCCTCGCTGCCGAGCACACCGAGCACCTCGAACTGGGGACGTCGATCGCGGTCGCGTTCGCCCGCAACCCGATGACGCTGGCGAACATCGGCTGGGACCTGCAGTCGTTCTCGCGGGGCCGCTTCGTGCTCGGCCTCGGCAGCCAGATCAAGCCGCACATCACCAAGCGGTTCAGCATGGACTGGAGCCACCCGGCGCCGAGGATGCGCGAGCTCATCCTCGCCATCCGCGCCATCTGGGACACGTGGCTGCACGGCACACCGCTGGCGTTCCGCGGCGAGTTCTACACGCACACGCTGATGACACCGTTCTTCACGCCCGAGCGAACCGACCTGGGCGACTTCGGCGTCCCGAAGATCTTCCTCGCCGGCGTGGGCGAGCTGATGACCGAGGTCGCCGGCGAGGTGTGCGACGGGTTCATCTGCCACGGGTTCACGACCGAGAGGTACCTGCGCGAGGTGACGCTGCCGGCGCTGGCGCGCGGACGCGCCAAGGCCGGCAAGACGATGGAGGGATTCGAGATCGTCGGGCCGAGCTTCGTCGTCACGGGCACCGACCCGAAGCAGATGGCCGATGCCGCCGCCGGTACCCGCCAGCAGATCGCGTTCTATGGCAGCACGCCCGCGTACCGCGGCGTGCTCGACCTGCACGGATGGGGCGACCTCCAGGAGCAGCTCAACTCGCTCAGCAAGCGAGGCGAGTGGCAGGCGATGGGCGATCTGATCACCGACGAGATCCTCGACGCGTTCGCGGTGGTCGCCCAGCCCGAGGATGTCGGTGCCGAGCTGCACCGTCGCTACGGCGACGTCATCCAGCGGATCAGCTTCTATGCGCCGTACCAGAGCGATCCCGACCGCTGGCAGCGGGTCCTCGACGATCTCCGCAACGCCTGACCGCTGACGGCGACGACCGCCACCGGCACCCCACCCGTCGTCGCGCACCCACCGGGTACGGTGCCCGACGTGCCTGCTGACCGCTCCCCCGCCCCGCCGCTGCAGGTGACTGCCGGGCATGTTGCGCTCGGCCGGATGGTCCTCGTGGGCAGCCCGTCACCGACGCCGAACGGCTGGGACCCCCGCGACCGGGTGGTGCTCAGCGGCGACCCCGCAGCAGCGCTCGAACGAGTTCGCCACCTGCTCGCCCGGCGCCAACCTGCGGTGATCGTGCTCGACGACTGGCTCGAGCGCACGGTCTCGTCGCCGACGTCGACGGACATCGAGCCGCACGCCGCAGGCGTGTCGTTCGCATTCCACACCGACGACCTCGGCACACTGTTGCGCGGTGCCGCTGTCGACCTGTGCGGCCCGCAGCCGCGCTGGGTGCCGCTCGAGGCAGCGCTCGCGCTCGGCGCAACGGTCGCGACCGACGGCCGCGGCGACATCGTGCTGCCCGACGGGTCGAGGGCATGGATCGACGGTGGGCCCACTCGGTTCACACCACCGCTCGACGGCATCCCCGTGCTGCACCGCACGTGCATCGAGCACGGATCGCTCACACCCTTCGCCGCCAATGACGCCTCGGGCATCGACCTCGCCGACGACCAGCGCGCCGCCGTCACCCACGACACCGGCACGGCGCGCATCATCGCCCCCGCCGGCTCGGGCAAGACGCGCGTCCTCACCGAGCGCGCCCGCCACCTGATCACGCGCTGGCACGTCCCGGCCTCGGCGATCACGCTCGTCGCGTTCAACAAGCGCGCCGAGGAGGAGATGCGAGCCCGCACCACCGACCTGCGCGGCATCCAGATCCGCACGCTCAACGCCATCGCACTCGCCATCGTCAACGGCCGCCCACCGTTCGCACCGCAGCCCGACTCGCTCACCACGCTCGACGAGCCCGAGGTCCGGCGCGTCATCGGTCGACTCGTCAAGTTCGCGCGGCGCCGCAACACCGACCCGGTCGCGACCTGGCTCGAAGCCCTCTCGGTCGCCCGGCTGGGGCTGTTGTCCCCCGACGCGGTCGAGGCGCGCTACGACGGCGAGGTCGACGGCTTCGCCGAGTTCCTCCCCCGCTTCCGCGCCGAGCTGCGCCGACAGCGAGCGGTCGACTACGACGAGCAGATCCATCGTGCGCTGCACCTCTTGCTGTCCGATTCCTCGGCGCGTGCAGTGGCGCAGCGATCGTGCCGACTGCTGCTCGTCGACGAGTTCCAGGATCTCACGCCGGCACACCTGCTGCTGGTCCGCCTGCTCGCCGGCGCAGACGCGTCGGTGTTCGGCGTGGGCGACGACGATCAGACCATCTACGGCTACAACGGTGCCGACCCGGGCTGGCTCATCGACTTCTCGCGCTACTTCCCCGGTGCGGGTGACCACCCGCTGCACACCAACTACCGCTGTGCCGGTGGCATCGTCCGCGCCGCCGACACGCTGCTGCGCAACAACGACCGGCGCGTCGACAAGCGCATCGTGGCGGCTCGAGCCGACTCCGACGGCTTCACCATCGCCGACCACCCCACGCAGGTCGACGACACCGTTGCCGCCACGGTCACTGCGATCACGGGCGCGATCGGTCGCGGTGTCGCACCCTCCGACATCGCGGTGTTGACGCGCGTCAACTCGCTGCTCGCCCCGGTGCAGGCGGCGCTCGCCGCGGGCGGCGTGCCGGTCAACGGTGGTGTCGGCGCCGAGTTCCTCGACCGTGCCTCGGTCGCTGCGTCGATGGCCTGGCTGCGCCTCGCCACCGGCGGCGAACGCCTCTCGCCCGCCGACGTGGCTGCGGCCGTGCGTCGCCCGGCCCGGTCGCTGCACCCACGCATCGCCGACTGGGTCGCCGAACAGTCGTCGATCGAGGGGCTCCGCCGCCTCGCCGGTCGCATCAACACCGAGCGCGACGCCGCCACCGTCGACGAGTTCACCGACGACATCGAGGCACTCCAGCAGCTGACGATCGACGGCGGCACCACCACCGAGCTGCTCGTCGCGCTGCACCGTCGCACGCGGCTCGACGCCACGATCGCCGGACTCGACGGGACGCGCCACGGTATGAACCGCGCCTCACAGTTCGACGATGTGACGGCGCTGTTCCAGCTGGCCGAACTGCACCACGACCCCGCCGACTTCGAGACCTGGATGCGACGTGTGTTCTCGTCGCGCGGCGACGGGGCGGGTGTCACCCTCGCCACCGTGCACCGCGTCAAGGGGCTCGAGTGGCCCTACGTCGTCGTGCACCACGCGGCTGCCGACCAGTTTCCACACCGCCTCGCCGAGGACGTCGAGGAGGAGCGCCGCCTGTTCCACGTCGCGATCACCCGCGCCGGGCGCAAGGTCTTCGTCGTCCCGGGCGCCGACCCCTCGCCGTTCATCGCCGAGTGTCGTGGCGAACGACCCGCGCGTCCGGCGGCTCGAGCGGCGGCACCCGTCGTGTCGTCGAGCCGCGGTGCCGGCGCACCGGCACCGGCGCCGATGGGACCCGGCGACGAGGCACTGTTCGAGGCACTGCGCGCATGGCGACGAGCCGCCGCTGCCGGCAAGCCGGCGTTCACCGTGCTGGCGGACGCCGCATTGCGCGCCATCGCCGCAGCCCGCCCTCGTTCGCTGCCGGATCTGGCCCGTGTGAAGGGCATCGGACCCGCCAAGCTGACCCAGTACGGCGATCAGATCCTCGACGTCGTCCGCAACGCGGGCTGATCACGGACACCCGGCATCCCACCACGGTGAGTGCGTGAGCGAGCGACTACGCCCACATCGACCAATCCGCGAGGTGATGTCGCGACCGCGCATCGACGTTCCGCTCGGGAAATCGAGCTACTCCTCGACGTCGGCGCGTCGGAATCTGCAGCCGATCAGGTCGGCTGAAATATTCGCCGTGAGGTGTTGATGATCGAACACGTGTTCGATATCATGCTCGCATGACGTTGACGCCCGCACCGACCGCCGCAGGGGCTGCTGGTGCGTTGCGGTCGGCGTTGGGT
>JBMSSR010000209.1:0-4924 GCA_049424465.1 Ilumatobacteraceae bacterium | reverse complement strand
GGGGCTCGACTACTTCGACGACCCGACCGTCGGCGAGGTCGTCGACCCCACCGGCCGCGACCGCACGGCCTGGGCCGACAGCTTCGCCACGATCGACCTGCTCACCCGCCGGCTCGCCGAGGCGGTCGCACGGTGATCGCACGGCGCGTCGTCAAGGCACTCAGCCGGCTGACCGACCCACTGCTCACCTCGGGCGAGGGCATCACGTTCCTCATCTATCACCGCGTCGGCGGGGGGACCGCCAGCGAGGTCGACCTGCCGGTCGATGACTTCCGCGCGCAGGTCGAGTACCTCGCCGAGCACTTCGACGTCATGTCGATCGACGACGCCGCTCGCGAACTGCAGTCACAGTCCGTGCCTGCGTCGACGCGCCGGCAGGTCGTCATCACGGTCGACGACGGCACCGCCGACTTCGTCGACCACGTTGTGCCGGCACTCGTCGAGGCCAACGTGCCGGCGGTGCTGTATGCAGCGACGCACTTCATCGACACCGCGACCGACTTCCCGTGGGGCGCGCCGCCCACCAGTTGGTCGGCGCTGCGCGACGCCACCAGCACCGGCCTCGTCACCGTCGGCTCGCACACGCACTCGCACTGGCTGATGGACCGCACTGATGTCGCCACGGTCGCCACCGACCTCGACCGCTCGATCGAGCTGATCACCACACACCTCGGCATCACGCCGCGGCACTTCGCGTATCCCAAGGCCGTCGTCGGGTCGGCAGCCACCGAGGCAGCCGTGCGCGAGCGGTTCGACAGCGCGGCGCTGGCACGCAACAAGGTGAACCACCCCGGCCGGGCCGACCTGCACCGCTTGTGGCGCACGCCGGTGCAGCGCAGCGACTCGCCGCGACACTTCGCGGCCAAGGCCGCCGGGGGCATGCGCCTCGAGGGTGCGTTGCGCGACTCGATGGCGCGCTGGACGTACCGGGGGCAGACACAGTGAGCCAGCCGACCGACGCCGACCTGCGTGCACGACCACGTGTCGTGCACCTCACCACCACCGACATGAGCCTCGACTGGCTGCTCGCGCCGCAGCTGCGCGCCTTCATCGAGGCGGGGTTCGAGGTCGTGGGCATGTCGGCCGGCGGCCCGCACGTCCCTGCGCTCGAGGCCGCCGGTGTCCGCCACGTCGCACTCGACGCGCTCACCCGATCGACGAACCCGCTCGACGACCTCCGGGCTGCCGTCCAACTGTGGCGTGCCCTGCGAGTCGAGCGGCCCGACATCCTGCACACCCACAACCCCAAGCCCGGTGTGCTCGGGCGCATCGCCGGGCGACTCGCCGGTGTGCCGCTGATCGTCAACACCCAGCACGGTCTGTACGCGCAGCAGACCGACCGATGGCGACGACGCCTCCCCGTGTACGTCGTCGAGCGCATCGCTGCTGCATTCGGCCATGTCGAGTTGGTGCAGAACCCCGAGGATGTGTACACGCTCGTGCACACGCTGCGCGTGCCGTCACGCCGCGTGCACCTCCTCGGCAACGGCATCGACCTCGAGCGCTTCACGCCCACCGCCGTGCCCATCGAGGTGCGCCGTCGCCTGCGCGCCGAGTGGGGTATCGCGCCCAACGAGGTCGTGGTCGGTGTGGTCGGTCGTCTCGTGCGCGAGAAGGGCATCGTCGAGATCCTCGAGGCGGCACACCGACTGCATGCCGATGGCGTCCCCGCGCGTGTCGTCATCATCGGCCCCACCGACCCCGACAAGCACGACGCCATCGACGGCGACCTGTTCGCCCGTGCCACCGCGGACGGTGTCATCCTGGCCGGCCGCCGCGACGACATGCCCGAGTGCTACTCGGCGATGGACCTCTTCCTCACGGCCAGCTGGCGCGAGGGCTTCCCGCGCAGCGCGATGGAGGCCGCAGCGATGGGCCTGCCCATCGTCGCCACCGACATCCGCGGCAACCGCCAGGTCGTGCACCACGGCCTCAACGGCCTGCTCGTCGCCGTGCGGTCACCCGAGGCGCTCGCGGATGCGGTGACCTGGCTCGTCGCCGAGCGCGATCGCTGGCCGACGTTCGGTGCTGCCGGCATCGTGCTGGCCGAGGCCGACTTCGACCAGCGCACCGTCATCGCGCGCACACTGGCGGCATACCGGGGCGAGCCCATCCCCGAGACGCGCCGCTGACCGCCGGCGCCCAGTGCGGCGCCGCGCTGTCGGCAGTGCACGCCGACTGCGTCAACCCGGTCGGTCGGCCGGCAGGGCGTGCATCGTGGCCGCGCCCTCGGCACTCACACCGCGCCGCCCGAGCACGAGCGGCACCGTGCGCACGATGATGGCCAGGTCGCCGCGCAGCGAGCGCGTGTCGACGTAGCGAACGTCGAGCGCCAGTCGCTCGGGCCAGTCGACCGCGTTGCGGCCGTGCACCTGGGCCAGTCCGGTGACCCCCGGCGTCACCTCGAACCGTCGGTACTCGTCGCCTCGGAACCGCTCCCAGTACGTGACGGGCAGCGGCCGCGGTCCCACCAGCACCATGTCGCCGCGCACGAGGTTCCACATCGACGGCAGCTCGTCGAGGCTCGTCGAGCGCAGGAACTGCCCGAGCGCCGTCAGCCGCTCAGCATCGAACTCGGGGGCCTCGCGACCCGGCCGGGCGTGGCGCATCGTGCGGAACTTGAGCAGCTCGAACGTCGCACCACCGCGCCCCAGTCGCTCCTGGCGGAACAGCACACCCCGTCCCATCGTGGCGCGCAGCGACACCGCCACCGCGACGAGCACGGGCGACAGCACCAGCAGCACGGCCGCTGCTGCGGCGCACGACACCACCCGACGCACCCCGTCTGCAACGACGATGTGCGCCGACCGACGTGGCGCCGCGACACGGGGTGCGCCGCCTCGACGGATCGCCGGTGCGGTGCCGTCGTCACGACGTCGCAGATCGCTCACGGCCGCTGCGCGCCTCTCGCACGGGCGGGCACGCCCACGACGGTCGAGCCGGCGGCGACGTCGTCGGTGACCACCGCGCCACCACCCACGACCGCATCGGCACCGATCGAGCGCGACGGCAGGACCTTCGCGCCGACGCCCACCAGCGCGCGCTCGCCGACCGTCACGCCACCACACAGCACCGCGCCCGGTGCAACATGCGCGCCTGCAGCGACCGCACAGTCGTGGTCGATGCTGGCGCGCGAATTGATGACCGCGCCACGACCGATCGAGGAGTCGGCGTTGACCACGGCACCCGCCATCACGGCCACCCCGTCAGCGAGCCGCGCGCTCGCCGACACCATGGCGAATCGACTCACTGCGTTCACCAGCGTCAGACCGGTGTCGACGACACGCTGCATCACATCGGCCCGCGACGCGTTGTCGCCCACGGCCACGAACACCGCATCGGCACCGACCGACGCCGCCGCACCGCGCACATCGGCGTCGGTGCCCACGACCGGCACGCCGAAGCCCTCCACGGCGACACCGTCACTCGTGACCGCGCCCACGACCTCGTGACCACCGTCGCGCAGCGACTCGACGCACACCTTGGCGTGACCACCCGCGCCCACCACCAGCACCCTCATGCCCGCACCACCCCCTCCATCGCCTGCTCGTCCGTCGCCTGCTCGTCCGTCTCGCACACCACGTGGCCGGTCACGGCGGCGAGCGCAGGAACCAACCCGACACGTCGATCGAGAGGTGCACCGTACGCGAGGTCTGCACACAGATGCCGCCGGCCGTGCCCGCCGTGTTGTCGACCGACGCCACGACCACGTTCGAGATCGACACGCCCGTGCGGAAGTTCAGCACCGTGGCCTGCGGTGCGGCCGTCGACCCCGAGGCGCATCGCCACACCTTCAGGTACCCGCTCCCGCTCGGCGCGTACACCGTGATGGTCAGCACCGCCGACCGCATCACCGATGCACTCGGCAGACCGCCCGACCCGGCGATCACGAACTCGGTGCCGCCCGTCGTCTGTGCAGCGAGCGGCGTCGTACGGTCGACGATCTCGAGCGAGCCGACGTTGCCCACACGCGTGTCGAGCAGTCGTACGGGCTGGTACGGAGCGGGGAACGTGGCGTACCCCGCTCCCGCCGCGAACCATGCCGACACGTCGACCACCACGTCGGTGGTGCCGGTCGACCGCACGCAGAACGCACCGGTGTCCGACAGGGGCACGATCGCGCCGGCCGCCACCGTCGTGCCCTGCGTGAACATCATCGTGCGCGCCGCCGGCGCCGCAGCAGCGACGTCGTCGCACGGGTAGACGCGCAGCGCGCCGCTCGTGACGGCCGCCGCACTGGTCACGTTCAGGGCGACCGACCGCGCGCCCGACACCGGCACGCCGCCCGCACCGGCGACCACGTAGCGGCGCACCGTGCCCGAACTGAACGGCGTCGCCTCGTCGGTCGTCGTCTCGAGCACGCCGCGGCTGTCGGTGCCATTCGTGGTCGGTCGTGTGTCGAACAGGCGCACCGGGGGCTGCAGCGCCGTGACCGTGTCGCCCACCGGCATCCAGCCGACGACATCGAGGATGACGTGCGTGGTGCGCGACGCGTACACGCAGAGACCGCCCTCGGGCCCGATGCCGACGACCCCGCTGTTGGCAACCGTGGTGTCGAGCGCATAGTTGAGCCAGCTGACCGACGGCAGGGTCGCGCCTGCGGTCGCGCACGGCCACACGGTGAGGAATCCCCTCCCCTCGGGCGCGACGGCCACGACGTTGAGCACCACCGACGAGTCCTCGGGGATGCTGCGCACGCCGACGAGTGGATAGCGGCGCACCGTGCCCGACGCGATCTTGGTGGCCTCGTCGCCCAGCTCGAGGGCGCCGCGGTAGTTGGTGCCGGTCGTCGTCGGGCGCGTGTCGACCATGCGCACCGGCGCGGCATACGCATTCAGCCCGTCGATACCGGGCGGGCTCGCGGCGAGCTGTTCGACGTACACCAGCCGGTCGGGGCTGCCCGTCGACGCCCTGACGACGCCCC
>JBMSSR010000208.1:0-4949 GCA_049424465.1 Ilumatobacteraceae bacterium | reverse complement strand
ACGGCGTCGACATCTGGGGCGACGGCAGCACCTACAAGGGCAACGACATCGAGCGCTTCTATCGCTACGGCCTGCTCGTCAACCCTGCGCTGCGCATCTACAAGCCGTGGCTCGACCACGACTTCGTCACCGAACTGGGCGGCCGCGCCGAGATGAGCGAGTTCCTCACCACGCGCAACCTGCCGTACCGCGCCAGCAAGGAGAAGGCGTACAGCACCGACGCCAACATCTGGGGCGCGACGCACGAGGCCAAGCTGCTCGAGGAACTGGGCACGAGCATGGACATCGTCGAGCCGATCATGGGCGTGGCCCACTACCGGCCCGAGGTCGTCATCGAGCCCGAGGTCGTCAGCGTGCGCTTCCACGAGGGCTGGCCGGTCGCGATCAACGGTCGCGAATTCCCCGACCAGGTCGCGCTCGTCGACGAGGCGAACGCCATCGGTGGTCGACACGGCCTGGGCATGAGCGACCAGATCGAGAACCGCATCATCGAGGCCAAGAGCCGCGGCATCTACGAGGCACCCGCGCTCGCGCTGCTGCACATCGCGTACGAGCGCCTCGTCACCGCGATCCACAACGAGAACACGATCGAGAACTACCGCACGATGGGCCGCCGCCTCGGTCGGCTGCTGTACGAGGGACGATGGTTCGACCCGCAGAGCCTCATGCTGCGCGAGCCGCTGATGCGCTGGGTCGGCTCGGCCGTCACCGGCGAGGTCACCCTGCGCCTGCGCCGTGGCGACGACTACACGGTGCTCGACACCACGGGCCCGCACCTCACGTACGCACCCGAGCGGCTGAGCATGGAGAAGGTCGAGGACGCCGCGTTCGGCCCGCTCGACCGCATCGGCCAGCTGACGATGCGCAACCTCGACATCGACGACAGCCGCGCCAAGCTCGAGGTGTACCGCAGCGCCGGCACGCTGGGCCCCGGCGGGCTCACTGCGCTCGAGGGCGGGCCGGTCGAGGGCTGACGCCCCACCACCCGCCGGACACGCCGTGCGTGCCCGGCGTCAGAGTCGCTGCAGCAGGGCCGTGACCATTCGCGCCCGCGGCACCATGGTGTCGACCTCGATCCACTCGTGATCGGCGTGCGCGCCACCGCCGACCGCGCCCATGCCGTCGAGCGTGGGGACGCCGATCGCTGCGGTGAAGTTGCCGTCGCTGCCGCCACCGACCGCCACGCCCTGCACCTCGCCGATACCGACCTCGCGCGCCGCCTCGACCGCGAGCGGGAACAGATCGGCGGCCGAGCCGTCCGGCATCGGTGGGCGGTTGAGCCCGCCGAGCACCTCGATGCGCGCGCCCTCGACCGAGAGCTGCATCGACTCGAGGGCACGGAACGCTTCGACGAGCCGGTCGCCCTCCTCGAGCAACTCGACGCGCGTGTCGACCTTCAGCCTCGTCTCGGCGGGCACGACGTTCTCGGCAGTGCCACCCTCGATGACGGTGGGCGTGACCGTGGTGCCCTTCGACGGGTCGGCGATGGCCACGATCGCGGGCACCAGTTCGGACAGGGCGACGATCGAGTTGATGCCCTTCCACGGCTCGAGACCGGCGTGTGCGGCGCGGCCGTGCACGACGACGATGAACGTCCCGGTGCCCTTGCGGGCAACTTTCAGCGCGCCGCCATCGGCACTCGCCTCGAACACCATCACGCGACCACACGCCGCGGCACGCTGCTCGATGAGTTCGCGCGAGTGGTCGCTGCCCACTTCCTCGTCGGCGGTGATGAGGATCTCGATGCCGCTGCGGTCGGCGAGTGCAGCGACCCCGTGCACCGCCTGCACGATGCCGGCCTTCATGTCGAAGATGCCGGGGCCGGTGGCCCTGCCGTCGCGCACCGTGAACGGGCGTGCCGCCACCGAGCCGACGGGGAACACCGTGTCGTGGTGACCGACCAGCAGCACCTTCGGGGAGCCGCCGCCGCTCCACAGCACGTGCGGGCCGACGGGACTGTCGATGAACTGTGGCGCGCTGCCCAGACGGCGCGCCATCACCTCGGCCACGGCTGCCGCGCTGCGCTCGAGCCGTGGCACGTCGAACGACGGCGACTCGGTGTTCACCAACAGCTCGAGGTCGGTCAGCATGTCGGCGAGCAAGAGTTCGGGCGCGATCACCTGACCATTCTGGCCCACGATCTGTGAGACTCGCCGCATGAGCCGAGCCGCCCACCGTCACCCCACCCACCGACACCCCCGCCGTCGGCCCTTCCTCGCCGTCCTCGCTGCGCTGGTGCTGGCCGCGTGCTCGAGCGGGGCCGCGGCCAGCCCCGACTCGACGGCAGTACCCACGACGCCGGCCGTGGTACTGCCCACGACGCCGGCGGAGTTCGACGTCCGTCCCGGCACCGAGCAGATCGGCATCCTCGGTGCCACCGCCGGCGACAGCCTCGCCATCGTCCGCGACGGCGTGTCAGTCGCCACTGGCACCGTGGACGAGCAGGGTGCCCTGCTGTTCCGCAACCTCGAGCCGGGCGACGGCTACGTCGTCCAGATCGAGCCGGGTGACGGCGCCACGTCGATCGTGCAGAGCGACGAGGTCACCGTGCTCGACCGCTCGTTCGTGCCGCCCGCCGAGCTGTACACCGAGCAGCAGACCCTGCTGCCCGCCGGCGGCTTCGGCTACGTCGTCACGCGCGACGGCACGACGCTGAGCGCCAACGTGATCCTGCCCGGGCCGGCCGAGAACGGCCCCTACCCCACCGTGGTCGAGTACAGCGGCTACTCGCCGAGCAACCCCGACGACAACGCGCTCGCGCAGCTGTACACGACCCAGGGCTTCGCCTACGTCGGCGTCAACATGCGCGGCACGGGCTGCAGCGGCGGCTCGTACCGGTTCTTCGAGCCGTCGCAGTCGGTCGACGGCTACGACGTCGTCGAGGCCGTCGCCGCACAGCCGTGGGTGATGGACCACGGGGTCGGCATGGTGGGTATCAGCTACCCCGGCATCACCCAGTTGTTTGTCGCCGCGACGCAGCCACCGAGCCTCGAGGCCATCACGCCGCTGTCGGTCATCGCCGACACGTACCGCAGCAACCTGTACCCGGGCGGCATCCTGAACACCGGCTTCGCCGTCGACTGGACGCGCCAGCGCGTCGAGCAGGCACAGCCGTACGGCCAGCAGTGGACACGCGACCGCGCCGACGGCGGCGACCTCGAGTGTGCGAACAACCAGTTGATGCGGCTGCAGAACCCCGACCTCGTCGCCGAGACCGAGGCGACGCCCTTCTACAACGACCAGCTCGGCGACTCGCTGTCGCCGCGCACGTTCGTCGACGACATCACCGTGCCGGTGTTCCTCGCCGGCGCGTGGCAGGACGAGCAGACCGGCGCCGACTTCGCGACGATGATCCCGCAGTTCACCGGCACCGACCACCTCTACGTCGACATGGTCAACGGCCTGCACACCGAGTCGCTGTCGCCGCGCATCCTCGCCCGCACGCTCGAGTTCCTGCAGCTGTACGTGGGCAAGCACGTGCCCGACCTGACGTTCGCCAACGGACTCGGACCGATCCTCGGCAACGCCATCTGGGGCGTCAGCACGTTCGGCCCGTTCGAGAACCGTTTCGCCGGGAAGACCTACGACGAGGCGCTGGCCGCCTTCGAGGCCGAGCCGATGGTGCGCGTGCTGTTCGAGCAGGGCGGAAGTGCCGAGTTCGTGGCGGGGACGCCCGAGCCCAACTTCATCGCGACCTTCAGCGACTGGCCCGCCCCCGAGGTGACGGCACGCTCGTGGTGGCTCGGCCCGGACGGACGGCTGATGGATGCGGCGCTGCCGGCCGGCACCCCGGTGGAGGTGTCGTACACCGCCGACCCCGACGCACTGCCCGCGACGTTCTACGCCAAGGGCGGCAGCAGCGACATCTGGCGCGCCGACACCACCTACGACTGGCAGCCGATCCCCGACGGGACCGGCGTCGGCTTCGCGAGCGCCCCCCTCGCGGCGGCCGTGGTGGTCGCCGGGACCGGCGTGGTCGAGATGTGGGTGTCGGCCACCGCCGACGACACCGACCTCGAGGTGACGGTCAGCGAGGTACGGCCCGACGGCACCGAGATCTACGTGCAGAGCGGGTGGCTGCGCGCCAGCCATCGCGCACTCGTCAACCCCGACCCCGCCGACGACCCCGACTTCGGCGAGCTGCGCGCGATGGTGACGCACACCGAGGCCGACGCAGCGCCGCTGGTGGCCGGCGAGCCGGTTCCCGTGCGGGTCGAGATCCTGCCGTTCGCCCACGTGTTCCGCGCCGGCAGCCGGATCCGGCTCACCATCGACGCCCCGGGCAACAACCGACCGGTCTGGGCGTTCCGCACCATCAGCGACGGCGAGACGGTCACCATCACGGCCGATGACGTGCGCCCGTCGCGCCTGCTGCTGTCGTGGCTGCCCGACCTGACGGTGACCGCACCCCAGCCCCCGGCCTGCGGGTGGCTGCGCGGGCAGCCGTGCCGCGAGTACGTCCCGACGTCGAACGGCGGCTGACCGGGTCGCGTCGCACGATCGGCACCGGGTGGCCCGCACGGCGCGCAGATAGCCTCGGCCGTCCATGAGCAGTGCAGCGGCCGGTGCCGATCACGACGTCGCCGGCCAGGCAGCCGCTCGGCGCACGTTCGCCATCATCAGCCACCCCGACGCCGGCAAGACCACGCTGACCGAGAAGTTCCTGCTGTACTCCGGCGCGGTGCAGGAGGCCGGTGCGGTGCACGCCCGAGAGGGACGGCGCAGCGCGCGCAGCGACTGGATGGACCTCGAGCAGCAGCGCGGCATCAGCATCAGCAGCACCGTGCTGCAGTTCCCCTACCGGCACCACACCATCAACCTGCTCGACACCCCGGGCCACCGCGACTTCAGCGAGGACACGTACCGCGTGCTCGCCGCGGTCGACGCCGTGGTGATGGTGCTCGACGCGGCGAAGGGCATCGAGAGCCAGACGCTCAAGCTGTTCCAGG
>JBMSSR010000207.1:0-5001 GCA_049424465.1 Ilumatobacteraceae bacterium | reverse complement strand
GACCTGTGTAAGAATAGCGAAAATTACACAGGCAGGTGAACGGCGTCGCGACCCGGCGGCGGCGGCCCGCCCCGACCACACGGAGGCCCACGATGGCGACACCCACACTCCCCGGCAGCGCGCGGGTGGTCATCGTCGGCGGCGGCATCGTCGGCGTCAGCGTGGCGTATCACCTCACCCTGCGCGGCGTGACCGATGTGGTGCTGCTCGAGCGCAAGCAGTTGACGTGCGGCACGACGTGGCACGCTGCCGGCCTCGTCGGTCAGTTGCGTGCGACGCACAACCTCACCCGCCTCGCCCAGTACACGACCAACCTGTTCAGCACGCTCGAGCAGGAGACCGGCCAGGCGACCGGCTTCCAGCAGCGCGGCTCGGTCAGCGTGGCGCCCAACGAGGAGCGCTTCGAGGAGCTCAAGCGCGGCGCATCGATGGCGCGCTGTTTCGGCCTCGAGGTCGACATCATCACGCCCGCCGACATCAAGGACCTCGTGCCGCTGGCCAACGTCGACGACATCATCGGTGGCGTCCACCTCCCCAACGACGGTGTCACCAACCCCATCGACACCACGCAGGCGCTGGCGCGCGGTGCCCGCAGCCGTGGCGCACGCATCGTCGAGAACGTGCGCGTCGACGAGATCATCGTCGAGCACGGCAAGGCCGTCGGGGTGCGCTACGACACGGGTGCCGGCACCGGCGAGATCCGCGCCGACGTCGTCGTCAACGCCGCCGGCATGTGGTCGCGCGAACTGGGCGACCGCGCCGGTGCGGTCGTGCCGCTGCACGCCGCCGAACACTTCTACATCGTCACCGAGGCGGTCGAGGGCATCTCGCCGTCGATGCCGGTGCTGCGCGACCCCGACAGCTGTGCGTACTTCAAGGAGGACGCGGGCAAGTTGCTCGTCGGCTGGTTCGAGCCCGTCGCCAAGCCGTGGGGCATGAAGGGCATCCCCGAGTCCTTCGCGTTCGATGCGCTCGCCGAGGACCACGAGCACATCGCGCCGCTCGTCGAGATGGCCATGAACCGCATGCCGCTGCTCGCCGAGACCGGAATCCGCCTGTTCTTCAACGGTCCCGAGGCCTTCACGCCCGACGATCGCTATCTGCTCGGTGAGTCGCCCGACGTCGCGGGTCTCTTCATGGCGTGTGGCTTCAACTCGATCGGCATCCAGTCGTCGGGCGGGGCTGGCAAGGTGCTCGCCGACTGGATCGTCGACGGCCACCCGCCGATGGACCTGTGGGACGTCGACATCCGTCGCTCGATGCCGTTCCAGCGCAACAAGAAGTACCTGCACGACCGCACCGTCGAGACACTGGGTCTGCTGTACGCGATGCACTGGCCGTTCCGCCAGCCCGACACGGCTCGTGGCGTGCGCCGCTCGGTGCTGCACGACCGCCTCGCGTCGCGTGGCGCGTGTTTCGGCGAGGTCGCCGGCTGGGAGCGCACCAACTGGTTCGCACCGGCCGGTGTCGAACCCGAGTACCAGTACACGTACGGACGCCAGAACTGGTTCCCGTACTCGGGCGACGAGCACCGGGCGGTCCGCGAGGGCCTCGCCGTGTTCGACCAGTCGTCGTTCGGCAAGTTCGTCGTGCAGGGCGTCGACGCAGAAGCGGCGATGAACCGCATCTCCGCCAACAACATGTCGGTGCCCGTCGGCAAGCTCGTCTACACGCAGTGGCTGAACGAGCGCGGCGGCATCGAGGCCGACCTCACCGTCACCCGTGAAGCACCCGACCGCTACCTGGTCGTCACTGCTGCCGCGACGCAGATCCGCGACCTGTCGTACCTGCAGCAGCACCTGCCGCCGTCGGTCACCGTCACCGACGTCACCTCGGCGATGGCCGTGCTCAGCGTGCAGGGGCCGAAGTCGCGCGAGTTCCTGCAGTCGCTCACGCCTGACGACCTCTCCAACGAGTCGTTCCCGTTCGGCACGTCGCGCATCATCGACATCGGGTATGCGCGTGTGCGCGCCAGCCGCGTCACCTTTGTCGGCGAGCTGGGCTGGGAGCTCTACATCCCCACCGAGTTCGCGGCCGGCGTGTTCGACGTCATCGTCGAGGCGGGCGCAGCCTTCGGCCTGCGCCACGCCGGGTACCACGCCCTCAACTCACTGCGCATGGAGAAGGGTTACCGTCACTGGGGCCACGACATCTCGCCCGACGAGACGCCGCTCGAGGCCGGCCTCGGCTTCTGCGTGGCGTGGGACAAACCGGGCGGGTTCATCGGTCGCGAGGCGCTGCTCGAGCAGAAGCAGCAGGGTGTGCGCCAGCGGCTGGCGCAGTTCGCGCTCGAGAGCGACGCTCACCTGCTGTACCACAACGAGCCGATCTGGCGTGATGGTGTGCTCGTCGGCCGTATCACGTCGGGCATGTTCGGCCATCACGTCGGCGCGTCACTCGGCATGGGGTACGTGGCGCGTCCCGACAGCGGCTTCGTCACCCGCGAGCACGTGCTCGAGGGGCGGTACGAGATCGAGGTCGCCGGCGAGCGCGTGCCGGCGCGCGTGTCGCTCGAACCGTTCTACGACCCCAAGAGTCTGCGGGTGAAGGCATGAGCCACCGACGGGCCTGCTGCGCGAGCGGGGAGGGCTGATGGCGATCCGGGCACTGAGCTCGGCCCGCGAGGCCACGTCGCCGGGCGACGACGTCACCGAGGTCGACGGTCACGAACCGATCGGCGGCCGCATCCGCGAGCTGCGCAAGGCACACGGCCGGACACTGCACGACGTGGCATCCGCGGTCGGCATCTCGGTCAGCTACCTCAGCCAGATCGAGCGCGACGTGTCGCGCCTGCCGATCGGTGTGCTGAAGAAGATCGCCGACGCGCTCGGCGTGCACATGAACTGGTTCTTCCGCACTGCCGTGCAGGGTCCGTCCGACGAGCGCGACGTCATCGTGCGTGCGGCCAATCGTCGTCAACTCACGTTCACCGGCCTCGGCATCACCGAGGAACTGCTGTCGCCCAACCTGGCCGGCCCGCTCGAGATGCTCATCAGCACCATCCACCCGGGCGCCGACAGCGAGTTCTACTCGCACGATGGCGCGGAGGCCGGTCTGGTGATGCAAGGTGTGCTCGACCTGTGGGTCGAGGACCGCCACTTCGAGCTCCACGCCGGCGACAGCTTCGCCTTCCCCAGTACCGAGCCGCACCGCTGCGCGAACCGCGGCAGCGAGCCGGTCAAGGTGCTGTGGGTCATCACCCCGCCGCACTACTGATGCCCCGCTCCCCAACCCCCCACGCCCGCCCCCACACCGTCCGACACTCCACCGTCCGCACACACCAGAGGTTCACGACATGACCGACGTCCAGCAATCAAGCCGCCGTGGCGGCCGCGAGGCCCGCCGTGCGCTGCGCGCCGCCCCGCTCGCCACCGACATCCGCCCCGTCAACCCCGGGATGGAGGGCGGCCGCTACAAGGTGCTCAGCGACGCCGACGTGGTGAAGGTGCATGAGGCGGCACTCGACGTGCTCGAGCACATCGGCCTCGCCGACGCCATCCCGTCCTGTGTCGAGCTGCTCACCGCGAAGGGGTGCACCATCTCGCCCGAGGGTCGCCTGCGGTTCCCCCGCACGCTCATCGACGAGACACTCGCGATGGCTGGACGCCACTTCCCGCTCCATGCACAAGACCCGAAGTACGACATGGAGCCATGGGGCAAGAAGGTGTACTTCGGCACGGCAGGCGCGGCGGTGTACGTCGTCGACCCGGTCACCGGCGAGTACCGCGAGTCGCAGGCGCAGGACTGCTACGACATCGCGCGACTGGTCGACACGATGGAGCACATCCACTTCTACCAGCGCACCGTCGTGCCGCGCGACCTGCCCGACCCGATGGAGATGGACGTCAACACGTGCTATCTCAGCGTGTCGGGCACGACCAAGCACGTCGGTACGTCGTGGGTGCACCCCGACCACCTCGAGAAGTCGCTGCAGATGTTGCACCACATTGCAGGCGGCGAGAAGAAGTGGCGCGAGCGGCCGTTCGTCAGCCAGTCGAACTGCTTCGTCGTGCCGCCGCTGAAGTTCGCAGCCGACGCCTGCAAGTGCCTCGAGGTGGCGGTGCGCGGCGGCATGCCGGTGTTGCTGCTGTCGGCGGGCCAGGCGGGGGCGACGGCGCCGGCGGCACTGGCCGGGGCGCTGGTGCAGGAGGTTGCCGAGGTGCTGGCGGGTCTGGCGTACGTGAACGCGATCCAGCCCGGTGCGCCGGCGATCTTCGGCCTCTGGCCGTTCGTCAGCGACCTGCGATCTGGCGCGATGTCAGGTGGCAGCCCCGAGCAGGCACTGCTGTCGTCGGCGTGCGCGCAGATGGCGCACTACTACGACCTCACGGGTGGTACGTCGTCGGGCATCGCCGACGCGAAGATGCCCGACTACCAGTCGGGGGCCGAGAAGGGCTACAACCACGCGCTCGTCGGCAACTCGGGTGCCAACCTCATCTACGAGTCGGCCGGCATGCACGGCAGCCTGCTCGGGTTCTCGCTCGAGGGTGTGGTGCTCGACAACGACACGATCGGCGCGTGCCAGCGCACCATCAAGGGCATCGACGTCAACGACGGCTCGATGTCGGTCGACGTGATGCGTCAGGCCGTCGTCGGTGGCCCGGGCCACTATCTCGGCAGCCAGCAGACGCTCGAGATCATGCAGACCGAGTACATCTACCCGGCGATCTGCGACCGTCTCAGCCCCAAGGAGTGGGCCGAGGTCGGCCGACCGAAGGTGCTCGACCGCGCCGCCGAGAAGGTCCGCGAGGTGCTGTCGACGCATTTCCCGAGGCACATTCCCGACGAGATCGACGACCTCATCCGCGCCGAGCTGCCGATTCGCCTCGACCGCTCGAAGATGCGCCCGCCCGCCTGACGCCCGGCACCGGACGGGTGCACCCGGCATCCGCTCGCTGGGTCAGGTGGCGTCAGCCACCACTCGCGTCGCTGCGACGTGGTCGGCCTCGAGCTGTCGCACGACGGGCGTCGTCAGCACGAGATACAGCGCCCCGGCGAGGG
>JBMSSR010000206.1:0-5026 GCA_049424465.1 Ilumatobacteraceae bacterium | reverse complement strand
CCCGCCGCAGGCGCAAGGCATGACCTTCTCCGAAGCGGGCCCGGTGCCGGCGCATAGGGTGAGCCCGTGCCGTCCGCCAGCCTGCTGCTCACCTTCGCCGCTGCGTCGTTCGTGCTGCTCATCATCCCCGGGCCGGCGGTGTTGTACATCGTCAACCGCAGCGTCAGCGACGGCCGCCGTGTCGGGCTGTCGGCGGCAGCCGGCCTCACGCTCGGCAACCTCACCCATGCCATCGCCGCCTCGGTGGGCCTGTCGGCCGTGCTCGCCGCATCGGCGACTGCGTTCAACATCGTCAAGTGGGCAGGTGCCGCGTACCTGATCGTCACCGGCCTGCGCAGCCTCGCCACGCGCCACGACGTGGTCGACCCCGACCAGCAGCACATGTCGCCGCGTCGCGCGTTCACCCAGGGCATCGTCGTCAACACGCTCAACCCCAAGGTGGCGCTGTTCTTCGTGTCGTACCTGCCGGCGTTCATCGACACCGACCGCACGGCCTGGTCACAGGCGCTCGTGCTGGGCCTCGTGTTCGTGCTGCTCGGCTTCTGCACCGACAGCACCTATTCGCTGATCGCCAGCGGGCTGCGCGACAGGCTGCTGCGCGGGCGCGCCCTGCCGTTCGTGCGTCGCTACGTGTCGGGCAGCGTGTTCGTGCTGCTCGGCGTGCTGGCTGCCCGCACGTCGGCCTCCCACACCTGAGCACGGCTGTCGCCGTAGCCTGCCCGGTCGTGCCCGACACCACTGCCCCCGCCGCACCGCGCCACTTGTCACCCGTCGACTGGGTGCGCTGGCTGACGCCGGGCGTCGTGTGGGGCACGTCGTTCTTCTTCATCGCCGAGGGGCTCGAGGCCTTCCCCGCCGCAGTCATCACGCCGATGCGTGTCGGCTTCGGCTTCGCCACGCTCGCCGCGGTGCCCGCTACCCGCAGTGTGCGCATCGAGCCCGCCGACCGCTGGCGCATCGCGCTGCTCGGCGTCATCTGGATGGCCGTCCCGCTGTCGGTCTTCCCGTTCGCCGAGAAGACGGTGTCGTCGAGCGTCGTGGGCATGCTCAACGGCGCGACGCCGATCTTCGTCACCACCGTCGCCGCCCTGCTGGCGCGTCGCGTCCCGCACACCCGTCAGCTCATCGGCATCGCGCTGGGCTTCGCCGGCGTGGTGCTCATCGCCCTGCCGGCCGGTGCGGGCGAGAGCTCGTGGGGCGGTGTGGCGCTCATCATCGGCGCGCTCGTGTTCTACGGCTTCGCGCTCAACGTCGCCGTACCGCTGCAGCGCAAGTACGGCGCACTGGCCACGATGTGGCGCGTGCAGGGCGTGGCGTTCGTGCTCACCGTTCCGTTCGCCCTCTCGTCGATCGACGACATCGCGACCGACAGCCCGCGCCTGTGGACCGCGTTCGCGGCGCTGGTGGGCCTGGGTGTGCTCGGCACCGCACTCGCCTATGTCGCGATGGCCGACAATGCCGGCCGCCTCGGCAGCACCCGCGCCGCCGCCAGCGTGTACCTGATCCCGGTGGTATCGCTGCTGCTCGGCGCGCTGGTGCGCCACGAGCACGTCGACGTGCTGAGCGTTGTGGGCTGCGCGGTCGCGCTCGCTGGTGCGTACGTCGCCACCAGCACGCGCTGACGGTTGCATCGGCAACGCCGCGTCAGCGGAAATCGCGACTGCCGGCGTGTGCCGGCACCCGCAGCGGCGTCAACTCTTCGGCCACCACGTTGACGACACCCTCGCTGCGCTCGAGCCGGCCGCGCACCAGCAGCGCCGGCGCGCCGCGCACCACCGTGCGGTAGCGCGCCCAGCACCCCTTCGAGACCACCACGTTGACCAGTCCGGTCTCGTCCTCGAGGTTGACGAACGTGGTGCCCTGCGCGGTCATCGGTCGCTGTCGGTGCGTGACCACACCGGCCACCCACACCTTCGCACCGCCCTCGCCATGCGTGGGCAGGTGCTGCAGGTCGGCAGCGGTCGCCACGCCGCGCGCCGCCAGCTCGGGGCGCAGGAACACGGTGGGGTGACCCGCCGGTGACACACCGGTGGCCCACAGGTCGGCCACCGCTACCTCGACGGGTTCCATCCCCGGCAGGTGCGGCGCACGCTGCCCCACCGCCGTGCCCTCGAGGCGGTCGGGTGTGGCCTGCAGCGCGGCACCCACCGCCCACAGCGCGGCACGGCGCTCGAGACCGAGGCTCTCGCCGAACACCCCACCCGTCGCCAGCGCCTCGAGCTGCGGCAGCGTGAGGCCGGGCACGCGCCGCACCAGGTCGTCGAGCGACACGTACGCGCCGTGGGCCCGTTCGTCCTCGATGCGCTGCGCGAGCTCGTCGCCGATGCCGCGCACCGACGACAGGCCCAGCCGCACTGCGAGCCCACCCGTGCTCGTGTCGCACGGCTGCAGCGTCGCGCCGGCGCGCGACACGTTGAGGTCGGGCGTGCGCACCACCACCCCGTGCCGGCGCGCGTCCTGGCACAGCGAGTGCGGGCTCCAGAACCCCATCGGCTGGGCGTTGAGCAACGCCGCGCAGAACACGGCCGGCTCGTGGTACTTGATCCACGCCGACGCGTACACGAGGTACGAGAACGACACGCTGTGCGACTCGGGGAACCCGTAGTTGGCGAACGCGGCCATCTTGTCGAAGATCTCGTCGGCGACCGCGCCGGTGATGCCGCGCTCGGCCATGCCCTCGTAGAGCCGCACCTTCAGTCGCTCCATGCGCGCCCTGCTGCGCTTCGAGCCCATCGCCTGGCGCAGCTGGTCGGCCTCGGACGGTGTGAAGCCGGCCACGTCGATGGCCATCTGCATCAACTGCTCCTGGAACAGCGGCACGCCGAGCGTCTTGCCCAGGCTGTTCTCGAGCAACGGGTGCAGGTAGGTGACGGGCTCCTGGCCGTTGCGCCGACGGATGTAGGGGTGCACCGAGCCGCCCTGGATGGGACCCGGGCGGATGAGCGCCACCTCGACGACGAGGTCGTAGAACCGGCGCGGCTTCAGGCGCGGCAGCGTGGCCATCTGGGCACGGCTCTCGACCTGGAACACGCCCACCGTGTCGGCGCGGCACAGCATGGCGTACACCTCGTCCTCCTGCGGGATGGTGGCGAGGTCGAGCCGTGTGCCGCGGAACTCGGCGATGAGGTCGACCGCACCGTGCAGCGCGCTGAGCATGCCGAGTCCGAGCAGGTCGAACTTGACCAACCCTGCCGCGGCACAGTCGTCCTTGTCCCACTGCAGCACGCTGCGCTGGCGCATGCGCCCCCACTCGACGGGGCACACCTCGATGACCGGACGGTCGCAGATGACCATGCCGCCCGAGTGGATGCCGAGGTGCCGCGGCGCGTCCTCGACCTGGTGCGCGAGCTCGAGCACCGGTGCGGGGATGTCGTGTGCCGGTGCACCGTCGCCGCCCGGTCGGCGGTCGATGGCCGACAGCGGACCCCACGTGTCGACCTGCTTGCTCCATGCGTCCTGCTGCCCCGCAGCGAAGCCGAGCGCACGCGCCATGTCGCGCACTGCCGAGCGCGCCCGGTAGGTGATGACGTTGGCGACCTGCGCGGTGTGGTGCCGCCCGTAGCGTTCGTACACGTACTGGATGACCTCCTCGCGGCGCCCGCTCTCGATGTCGAGGTCGATGTCGGGCGGTCCGTCGCGCTCGGGCGACAGGAAGCGCTCGAACAGCAGCCCGAGGCTGACGGCGTCGGCCTTGGTGATGCCGAGCGAGTAGCAGACCGCACTGTTGGCCGCGCTGCCGCGGCCCTGGCAGAAGATGTCGGCGCGGTTGCAGAACTCGACGATGTCCCACACGACGAGGAAGTACCCGGCGAACCCGAGCGACTCGATGACGGCCAGCTCGTGATCGATCATCGCCCACGCGCGGGCGCGCAGTGACAGGGCGGCGCCGGGCGGGGGCCGTGCGCCGTAGCGACGGCGGGCGCCCGCCTCGGCGAGCTGCCGCAGGAACGCCATCTCGGTGAGCGGTCGGCCGTCGGGCCCGTCGGGGCACGGGTACGGCGGCAGGTGGGGTGCCACGAGCGACAGGTCGAACGCTGCAGCGCGCGCCACCTGCACTGCCGTGTCGAGCACACCCGGGTAGCGGGCGAAGCGGCGCGCCTGCTCGGCGCCGCTGCGCAGGTGCGCCGACGACGCACCCGGCAGCCACGGGTCGAGCGCGTCGAGGCTGCAGCGTGCCCGCACCGCCGCCACCGCCGACGCGAGCCGGCGCTGCGAGGTGGACGCGTAACGCACGTCGTTGGTGGCCGCGCACGACACGTCGTGGCGCGCCGCCAGCTCGGCGAGCATGTCGTTGCGCACCGTGTCGAGCGGGTCGCCGTGGTCCCACAGCTCGACGAGCACACGGTCGCGGCCGAACAGGTCGATCAGCTGCCGCAGCTCGCGCGCCGCGGCGGCAGGCCCGTCGTGCTGCAGCGCGCGCGGCACGACACCGTGGCGACCACCGGTGAGCACCCACCCGTGACCGGCGACGCGATCGGCCAGGTCGACGAGACTGGTGCGCGGCCGCCCCTTGTCGCCGGCCAGGTGCGCGAGCGACAGCGCTGTCGACAGCCGCGCGTACCCCGTCGGCCCGTCGGCGAGCAGCACGACATGCGGCGGTTCGTGCGCAGGATCGCGCGGGTCGCGCTCGCGCGCTGCGGCCTCGTCGTGCTGTGCGGTGCGCTGCACCACGGTCTGCGCCTCGTCGAGCACGACCCGACCCGTGGCCGTGATACCGACCTCGGCCCCGAACACGGTGGCCAGACCCACCGCACGCGCCGCCTCGGCGAAGCGCACCACGCCGTACAGCCCGTCGCGGTCGGTGATCGCCACTGCCTCGAGCCCGAGCCGTGCCGCCTCCTCGGCCAGTTGCTCGGGGTGCGCCACCCCGTCGAGGAACGAGAAGTTGCTGTGGCAGTGCAGTTCGGCGTACGGCACCCGCGGCGCGGACGGCCTCGGGTCGGCCGGCGGCTGGTAGGGCTGGCGGGTGCGGCTCAGGGCCGGGCCGTCGCCCCCACCGTTCCACGACGCCGAACCGGGCGCACGA
>JBMSSR010000205.1:0-5052 GCA_049424465.1 Ilumatobacteraceae bacterium | reverse complement strand
GTCGCCGACGAGAGCAACCGTCGGTGTGGTGCGGCGGGTCATCTGTTCGGCGTCGATGTCGATGCGCACGACCGGGCCCGCGAACTGCAGGGCCCTGCCACCGTTGTACAGGTCGGTGTCGCTCAGTTCGGTGCCGACGACGAGCACGGCGTCGGACTGCTCGACCGTCTGCTGCACGGCGGCGAAGCCGAGACCCGTGTCGGCGCACAGCGGGTGGCGTGACGGCACGACACCCTTGGCGTTGCCGGTGAGCAGCACAGGTGCGTCGAGGTGCTCGGCGACGGTGACGAGGGCGGGGCCGGCGTCGACCGTCCCGCCACCGGCGATGATGATCGGCGAGGTCGCTGCGCCCAGCACGGCGGCGGCGCGCTCGATCGCGGTGGCGTCGGCCCCGGGCCGGCGTCGGGCCGTCGCCAGCGGCTCGAACGGCGCGACGAGTTGCTCGAGCACGTCGGTGGGGAAGGCCAGGTGCACCGGCCGTGGGCGGCTCGACGTGAACACGTCCCATGCCTCGGCGATGAGCCGCGGCACGTCCGCCGGGTCGAGCACGGTCTCGCTGAACGCGCACACTGACCGGGCGATGGCCGCCTGGTCGGCGAGATCGTGGAGCGGGCCGATGTGCTGGCCGAGTGCATCGGTGGGTGTGGTGGAGGCGAGCACCAGCATCGGACGCGAGTCGTGGTACGCCTGCCCCATCGGTGTGAGCGCGTTGGTCAGCCCGGGGCCCGAGATCAGCACGCACACGCCCGGTCGCCCGGTGACGATCGACCAGCCATCGGCCATGAAGCCGGCGCCCTGCTCGTGGCGCGGGGCGATGGTCCGGACGCCGCTGCGGTGGAGGCCGCGGAACAGTTCGATGTTGTGCACGCCGGGGATGCCGAAGACGGTGTCGACGCCGTAACCGCGGGCGAGCAGGTCGACGACGGCCTCGCCGACACGCAGCTGACCGGCGCTCATCGGGCACCTCCGTCGGCGGCGACGATCCGGTCCGCGAGCCGCCTGATGCGGCTGCAGGCATCGAGCATCACCTCGGCATCGACCGTGAGCGCGACGCGTACGTGACCAGCGCCACCCGGGCCGAAGCTCTCGCCCGGCATCACCACCACGTCCTCCTCCTCGAGCAACCGCCATGCGAAGTCGTCACCCGACACGCCGGTGGCGCGCACGTCGACCATCACGAACATGCCACCCTCGGGCATGCGTGCGGTGGCCGACGACGAGCCGTCGAATGCGCTCACGAGTGCCTCGGCGCGGGAGCGGAACGTGGTGCGCTGGCGGTCGACCTCGGGGTGCTGCTCGGACAGGGCGACGGCGAGCGCGTCGGCGAGGAACGGCTGCGAACCGAAGAGCATCGATTCGGAGACGGCAGTGACCCGATGCGTCGCCTCGGGTGCGCAGGCGATCCACCCAGTGCGGAAGCCGGGCAGGGCGTGCGACTTCGAGATCGAGCTCGTGGCCAGCGTGCGGTTGCGCAGTTGCGGCCGGTCGAACGGTGACGAGAACGGAGTGCCGAAGGTGAGGTCGGCGTAGACCTCGTCGCAGATGATCCACAGGTCGTGCCGCTCGCACACCTCGCCGATCGCGTCGATCTCGTCGCGCGACAGCACGGCGCCGGTGGGGTTGCTGGGCGTGTTGAGCAGCAGCACGCGACTGCGCGGCGTGACGCGTGCCTCGATCGCTGCTGCCGTGACATGGAACGCGTCGTCGGGACTCGTCGGCACCGGCACGAACGTCGCGCCAGTGGCGGCGACCACTCCCTCGTAGGTGGCGTAGTACGGATCGGGCACCAGTACCTCGTCGCCGTGCTCGGCGACGGTCAGCATCGCGACCGACAGGCCGTTCTGGGTGCCTGCGACGCACACGATCTGCTCGGGTGTCACCTCGAGGCCCGAGCGGCGGGTGAGGTGGGCGGCGATCGCGCGCCGTGCTGCCGGTTCGCCCTGACCGTCGGCGTACCGCGTGCGGCCGTTCGAGAGCGAGCGGACCGCCTGGTCGATCACGCTCGCCGGCGGTGGCAGGTCGGGCTCGCCGATCGAGAGGAACGTGACGTGCTGGCCGGCGGAGCGGCGGCGCACCCCCTCGAGGTGCACGGCCCACTTGGCGCCGCCGAGGCCGTCGAGTCGGTCGGAAATCGCTGCGTATCTCATGGTGGTGCCATTCGTTCGTGAGAGGGAGGGGGAGCGGTGGTCCGTGGCGCCGGTCTGGCAGTCACGGTGTGGTGGTCAGCGGTGCGTGTCCCACCACAGGGTGACGAGCTCGCGCGGTTGTGGCACGCGCTGCTGCAGGAACTCGCGCACGTCGGGGTCGCGGTCGGCCGGCAGACACAGTCGGATGCGCATGTGCTCGACGTCGAGGTCGGTCACCTCGACCCGGTTGCTGGTCGTGGTGCTGGTGGTGAACGCCTCGACATGCGCATCGAGTCCCATGTCGCGCAGCACCTCGAGTGCATCGTGTGCCGTCGGCGACGCCGGGCGCTCGAGGCCCCAGAAGTGGCGCCACGCGTCGGACAGGTGCGAGAGCGGGTGCCGGTGCGGCAGTTCGACGACGACGCGGTGGTGCGCGTGCGAGGTGAGGGCCGCCGCGAACTCGGTGAGTCGCTGCACGTTGAAGAACACGTGGTGGCACGTGACGACGTCACACGCGGGCGTCTGGTCGGCGACGTCGGGCCAGTCGCCCAGCACCGTGCGGCACGTCACCCCACGGGCCGCCGCCTCGTCGGCGAACAGGTCGAGCATGACCTGCTGGTGGTCGACACCGACGACACTGGTGGCCGGGGGGACGAGACCGAATGCGGCACGTCCGCCGCCGCACCCGACGTCGAGCACGGACGGCGCGGCGCCGGTGAGCGCCTCGAGCGCACGGTGTCGCGACGGCGTGTCGACGGCGAGGTCGCCGGACACGCGGAAGTTCTCGACCGGGTGGATCCACGGCGACTGTGGGGCCTGCTCGAGGATGTGCTCGGGGATGCCCCACTGGCGGAGCGCGTCGGCCCAGTGCTCGGCGGCGGTCGTCACGGTTGCCACGATACGCCGCCGCCCGCAGCGGGCCCCAGCGTCGGGGCTCAGTCGGTGACGATGTCGAGGGCGAGGTCGAGGTTGGGGCTCGAGTTGGTGAGGCGCCCGATGCTGAGCAGATCGACGCCCGAGGCGGCGATGGCCGCGGCGGTGTCGGGACGGATGCCGCCCGACGCCTCGATCAGGACGCGTCGACCGGTGCGCTGCTCGTGATCGCGTACCCGCTGCACGCCGACCCGCAGTCGGTCGGCCTCGAAGTTGTCGAGCATGACGACGTCGACAGGCAGGCCGAGCGCCTCGTCGAGCTGGTCGAGCGTGTCGACCTCGACCTCGATCTTCACCAGGTGGCCGGCGCGTGCGCGTGCGGCCGTGACGGCGGCGGTGATGCCACCGGCGACCGCGATGTGGTTGTCCTTGATGAGCACGGCGTCGTCGAGGCCGAACCGGTGGTTGGACCCACCGCCGAGCGTGACGGCCCACTTCTCGAGGGCGCGCAGGCCGGGTGTGGTCTTGCGCGTGTCGACGACCGCAGCACCCGTACCGGCGACCAGGTCGACGACAGCGCGGGTCGCTGTCGCGATGCCCGACAGGTGGCACACGATGTTGAGACAGGTGCGCTCGGCGGACAGCACGGCGCGGGCCGGGCCGCTGACGGTGGCGACGGTGGTGCCGGCCGCGACCGACGCCCCCTCGTCGGCGTGCAGTTGGACGGTGACGGCCGGGTCGAGCAGGCCGAACGCGGCGGCGCCGACCGAGAGTCCTGCAATGACGCCTGTCTCGCGCGCGACGAGGTGCGCGCGGCAGCCGAGGCCGGCGGGCACGATCGAGTCGGTCGTGATGTCGCCGGCGCGGCCGAGGTCATCGAGCAACCACTCGCGGACCTGTGCCTCCCACATGATGCGGTTCATCGGTGTACTCCAGTCGGGCTGCCGTGCGCTGCGGCGGGACGGGTGACGAGTGGGGACCGACGCACGTCGACGAACGGTGCGCCGCCCTCGTGGGTCGACGCGCCGAGTGCGAGGTCGAGATGGCACGCCCACGTGGACTCGGCGTCCGGGTGGTCGAGCCGCTGGTGCGCCCCACGGCGCTCGGTCCGCGCGCGCGCGGCGCGCGTGATGCGCCGCGCGGCCAGGACCATGTTGCGTGCCTCGACGGTGAGCGACGGGTGGTCGAGCGCGTCGAATCGCGTCGCTGCCGCAGCAAGGCCGTCGCCGTCGCGCAGGATGCCGACCGAGCGCCACATCAGGTGACGCAGCTCGGTGATGGTGGTGGCTGACAGTTCGGTGTCGTGCCGCAGCGCCTCGAAGCGGACGTCCCGACCGGTGCTCGTTGTCGCGGTGCCGGAGAGGTGGTGGTCGTGCGCGGCGTGGCCGGCGCGCGCCCCGAAGACCAGGGCCTCGAGCAGGCTGTTGCTGGCGAGGCGGTTGGCGCCGTGCGTGCCGGTGGCAGCGACTTCGCCGGCGGCGAACAACCCGGGTACGTCGGTACGGCCATCGAGGTCGGTGGCCACGCCACCCATGTGATAGTGCTGCGCGGGGCTGACGGGGATGAGCTCGCGACGCGGGTCGACGCCGTGGCGCAGGCACGACGCGAGCACGGTGGGAAAGTGGTGTGCGAACTCGGCCTGCAGTGCCGGGCCGATCTGCAGGAACGTGCGGTGCCCGGCGAGGCGGTGTCGAGTGATGGCCTTGGCCACCACGTCGCGCGGTGCGAGCTCGCCGTCGGGGTGCGTGTCCAGCACGAAGCGGCGGCCGGTCTCGTCGACCAGGTGGGCGCCCTCGCCGCGGAGCGCTTCGGTCAGCAGCGGCAGCGGATCGGCGCCCTCGGCGGCGAGTGCCGTCGGGTGGAACTGCACGAACTCGAGGTCGCGCAGTGTGGCGCCGGCGCGGGCCGCGAGCGCGAGCCCATCAGCCGTGGCCTCGGGCGGGTTGGTGGTGCACTCGTACAGGCGGCCGATACCGCCGGTCGCCAGCACGACGGCGCCGGCGGGGTAGAGCGTCACACTGCCGTCGCCGTGGTCGACCCCCCCACCCGCGCC
>JBMSSR010000204.1:0-5065 GCA_049424465.1 Ilumatobacteraceae bacterium | reverse complement strand
GGTGCACGAGTGCCGTGCCGAGCCAACCGGTGGCGCCGGTCACGACGGTCGTCGACGGCGCCGGCCACGGAGTGGTTCTCGGATCAGTCATGTCGCCCTCCAGCGGTTGCCGGCGTTGCACCGGCGCGCATCACCGATACGAAGTGCCGGGCATTCCGGATGGCAAAGGCCATGACCGTCGCCTGCGGGTTGACCCCGGGTGCAGCGGGCAGCAGTGACGCGTCGTTGACGTAGACGTTGTCGAGGCCGTGCACACGCCCGAATGAATCGGTACCCGAGCGCGCGGGATCGTTGCCCGACGGCACAGTGCTGCACAGGTGTACCGTCATCACGGACGCCTTGGTCGCGCGGAAAGCATGCTGCATCGTGGCGACGTCCCGTCTCCGGCGGATGGCCGGCGCACCCCTGAACGAGGGGAACACCGTGTCGGCGCCGGCCTCGAGCATGAGGTGGGCGAGGCGGGCCAGGCCGCTGCGCAGCAGTTCGCGGTCGCGGGCCGTGAGGCGGTAGGTCACGACGGGGTCGACGAGACCGGGCAGCACTCGCACTCGGCCGCGCCCCTCGCTGGTGATGGCGGCGTAATAGACGCTCATCCGCTCCCAGTCGGTGACGGCGCTGCTGAACCTGCGCCACTGGTCGAGCAGGCTCAGCGCGACGAGACCGGGGTTGCTGGCGCTGCCGCCGAAGGACAGGAGCGGCGCAAACTCCTTGACCTGGTGCACCGGCACGTCGTCCGGCACGTTGAGTGCCTCTGGGAACCGCGCGGCCAGCTTGACGGTGGGATGGACCGCCAGCGTCCGCCCGATGTACCCGTCGATGGACGATCGCAGCAGCACGGCAGGGGACTGGATGGCGCCACCGCACACGAACACCCATCGGAAGGTGATCTCGCCGTGCCGACCGTCGCTCAGTGTCACGTCGGCTCGGTCGAACCTGGTCGACGACCGGTTCGTGCGCACGAGTCGGTCGACGCGGCATCCCACCGCGAGGCGGGCCCCCGCGCGCTCGGCCCGAGGGAGATACGTGCGGGTCATCGAGGCACGCTGTCCCTTGGTCGGGTCGGTCGTCGTGTGCGTGATCCAGCGTGGGATCTCGTCGTGGCGCCAGCCGAGTCGCGCCGCACCGCGCCGCAGCATCTCCGAAGGTGCGCTGTGGCCGCCCGGCCCGGTCGACACGCTCAGCGCCACCTCGACCTCGTCGGCGATGCGGAGCAGGTCGTCAGGATCGAAATCGACGAGGTGGGACTCGTCACGCCATCGGGCCAGCGTGTCCGCAGGCGGGCGGAAGTAGAGACCGCTGTTGACCTCGGTGCCGCCACCGGCACACCGGCCCTCGGTGTAGGCGACCGAGGGGGCGCCGAGGGCGACCGTGACGCCGCCCGCACGGTATTGCTGTTCCATCTGGTCGAGCGAGAACGGCACGACCGCCCCCTGCTCGACCCACGGTCCTTCCTCGACCACGAGCACGTCGAAGCCCGCCTCGGCGAGGACCGTGGCCGTCGTCGCACCTCCCGCACCACTGCCGATGACGAGCACCTCGGCGTCCATCCGTTCGGTCACGGGCACGCGACTCACCGGGATGCTCCCGACGGTCCGGTGGCGGGCCAGTGCTCCCAGATGTACGCCCACGCCAAGGACCGGACGAGGCGGGGGTACTCGCCGACGAGTGGCAGCGGGAGCGACGTGGCCCGACGGGCCAGTTCCCAGCCAGCGGGCAGCGACATCAGGCCGCGTACGACGGCTGCGATGACCGTGACACCGAGTCGTGTGAAGTCGGGCAGTCGTTCGACCCGGTGGACCACGAACGCGATGCCGTGGCCGCGCTCGAGCGCCGCGAGGGGGGTCGGCCGGCAGGTCAGGGAGGTCGTCGGCGAGCAGGCGCTCGGCGAACGGTCCCACGAGGGAGGCGGTGGGGAGCCTGCGGGCCACGGCAGCCATGACAGCAGCGAGCGTACAGGTCGTCGTCCACTCGATCGCCGACAACTAGCCTTGCCGCCGCATGGGGCACGGGCAGTCGACCGAACGCGCGACGGCGCTCGAGCGGCAGCAGTTCGCGATCGCCCAGCACTCGACCGCAACGTTCTGGCACCGGGTGCGCTTCAGCCTCGTCGCTGCGGAAGTGCGCCGTGCCGGCGCCGTGACCGTCGTGGACATCGGGGCCGGGTCGGGAGGACTCGGGCTCTGGTGTCGTCGGCACCTTCGCAACACGACGTACCGCTGGGCCGAGGTCTCGCCGACCCTGGCAGCGGGCCTGCGTACGACCTTCGGCGACGAGGCGGAACTGGTCCTCGGTGATCGAGTCGGGCCGGGTGTCGTCATCGCGATGCTCGATGTGCTCGAGCACATCGAGGACGACGAGGCAGCACTGCGGACACTCGCTGACTCGATGGCGCACGACACCGTGCTGGTGCTGACCGTCCCTGCCGGGCCGGGGCTGTTCAGTTCGTGGGACACCTCGCTCGGACACTTCCGGCGGTACACGCGGCGCTCACTCCGGGAGGTGGTCGATGCCGCCGGACTGCGTGTCGTCCGCTGCGACTATCTCTTCCCCGAACTGCTGCCACTGGCGGCGCGCCGCGTCGTCGGTGACCGACGCAGGGCGACTCGCGGCGAGCGCCCGACGACCGGCGGAACGGCAGACTTTCCGGACCTGCCCCGGTGGGTCGATGCCATCGCACATGTCGTGGCGCGATCGTCCGCGGCGTGCCGGCGCCTCTGGCCGTGTGGCACGTCCTTGGTCGCAGTAGTGGTCCCGGGCGCGGGTGGTGGTCGATGACGTGCTGGATCGTCACACCGGTGCTGCGCGACGTCGAGTCCTTCGGGCACCTCCGCCGTGAGGTCCTGTCGTCCGTGCGCGAGATGGAGGTGCGGTTCCTCGTGGTCGACGACTCCGCGGGCGTCGACGACGAGATGACAGCAGTGCGAGCGCTCGGCGATACCGAGGTGCTGACACCGCCGTTCAACCTGGGTCACCAGCGGGCCATCGTCTTCGGGCTTCGCCACCTCGCGGCGAGGATCGCTGCCGACGACGTCGTCGTCACCATGGACGCAGACGGCGAGGACCAGCCAACCGACGTCCCGCGGCTGCTCTCCGCACTGCGAGACGGCACGGCACCTCTGGCGATCGCCCAGCGCACCAGTCGTACCGAGTCGTTCCGGTTCCGTGTGATGTACGTGTTCTTCCGAATCCTGTTCCGCGCGCTGACCGGCACCACGGTGCGGTCGGGGAACTTCGCGGCCCAACGCGGCGCATCGCTCGTCGCGACGATCGACCACCCGAGTTTCGACCTGTGCTATTCGAGCAGCTTGCTCGCGCTCCGCCGCCCGACCGTGATGGTGCCGTGTGCACGCGGCCACCGGTACGCCGGTCGCTCGCGGATGAGCAACTACGGGCTCATCGCACACGGGATCCGCATGCTGCTGCCGTATTCCGAGCGGATCGCGGTTCGTGCGTTCCTGGCCGCCCTCGGCTCGCTGGCCGCCGTCATTGCGACTGCTGTGGCCGTGGCACTCGGTGCCGGCGGGTCGTCTCCCGGCCCGGCACCGTTCGTGCTGCTCGGCGTGCTCGGGCTCTCGTTCGTGACCTCGTTCGTCGGCTTCATCGTGCTGTTCCCCGGGTTCGCGCAGGCGTCGGCGGTCGCGATGAAGGGGATCGGCGCCGAGGGAACTGACTGATGGCCAGCGGACGCCGACGAGGCCTGGCGCGACGGGTCGTGGCGTCGCGCTGGACACTCCTGGCAGTGGCACTCGTGCCGATCGCGTCTGCTGCGGCCCGGGCGACCCTCCGTCACTGGTTCCCGATCGGTGACTCGGCGCTGCTGTACATCCGTGCGGCAGACACCTTCACGCGGCATCATCCGTGGCTCGGGTCGTGGTCGTCGGCATCGCTGAGCGTCGGCCGGAACGTCAACAACCCCGGTGCGCTGTACGACCTGCTGCTCTCCCCGTTCGCACACCTGCTCCCGCCGGGGCCGGGAGCCGCGATCGGAGTGGCGACGATCAACGCGGGAGCGGTCGTCGGGACGGCGGTCGCCGCCCGCCACGTGGGTGGTCCTGCATTCGAGCGATGGGCCGTGCTGGCGTGTGCGGGTCTGGCCTGGGCGATGGGCAGCGAGTTGCTCATCGACATCTGGCAGGCGCACGCGTTGCTGCTGCCCTTCGTGTGCTGCCTCGTGCTCGTCATCGGCGTCGCCGCGGGTCGCGACCGATGCCTTCCGTGGGCACTCGCCGTGGCAACGCTGCTCGTCCAGACCCACATCAGCTACGCCTACGTGCTGGTCTGTCTCGCGATCGGTGTGGTGGCCGTTCGCCGTTGGGCACCGGCCCGGGACTGGTCGAGCGTCCCTGAACGGCACACGGTGTTGCGCAGCGCAGTCGTCCTCGCTGCGCTCTGGGCGCCCTCACTCGGCGAGCAGCTGCTCGGGGCGGGGGAGGGGAACCTCAGCCGGCTCGCCCGCAGCGCGGGCGGTGGAGCGGTCACCCTTGGCTGGTCCACCGCCGTGCGGTGTGTCGCGGCAGTGTTCGTACTTCCCGCGTGGTGGCTCCGGAGCGGATTCTCGACGACGGTGCCGAGCACCGGGTTCGTGTTCCGCGACGACGGCCCGCACGTCGAGATCCCCGGGCTTCCGGCGCTCTGGCTCGCGGTGGTCGCGGTCGCAGCGATGCTCGGGGCGCTCGTGGGGCTTTCCCGTGCCCTCGCCGTGCGTGCACATGCGGTGCCGTCTGCGGCGTGCCTCGTCGCTGCAGTGCTGCTTGCATCCTCGGTGGTCTGCCTCGCGCTGCTCACGGTCGGGCCAGGCGGTCTCGCCGCGCACCATGTCCGATGGGTGTGGGCCGCCTCGGTCGCGGTGCACCTCGTCCTCGTGTCGTCCGCGTGCATCACTGTCGTGCCGGTGCTGCGTCGGGCATGGGGCCGTCGTGGCGCTCGCGACGAGCGTCCGGCGGCGGCTGTGGGGAGCGACGCGAACTGGCTCGGCGCGTGCCTTGCGCTCGTTGCGGTGACCGTGGTCTCTGCGGCGAACATTCGCTACGAGGCGCAGCCGGAGGGGCCGGTGGCGGACCGTGCG
>JBMSSR010000203.1:0-5104 GCA_049424465.1 Ilumatobacteraceae bacterium | reverse complement strand
CAGGGGTAAGGGGATGACGCGTCGCCACCGGTCGCCGGTGACTATGCGAAGAACGGCAGGAACATCGCCGTCTCGTCGGCGATGTTGTTGGGCACCGAGAAGCCGCTCTGGTCGGTGATCTGGCCCCAGTGGTCGCGCACGTCCTCGAGCGAGAGCTCGGGATTGAAGTAGCCCTGCGTCTCGCCGATGAACACGTGTGCGACACGGCCACCGCCGACGCTGAACGTCTGACCGCTGACAGGGCAGTCCTCGTGCGCCAGGAAGGCGACGAGCGGCGACACGAGCGCTGGGTCGAGTTTCTCGCCGAGTGCGCCGAGCAGGTGCTCGGTCATGCGCGTGAAGGCGAGCGGGGCGATGGCGTTGGCCTTGATGTTGTACTTCGCGCCCTCGACGGCGAGCACGCGGGTGAAGCCGACGAGGCCCATCTTCGCGGCGCCGTAGTTGGTCTGGCCGAAATTGCCGAAGATGCCGGCGGCCGACGACGTGCTGACGATGCGGCCGTAGCCCTGCTCGCGCATCAGCACCCACGCCGGTCGGGTGACGTTGAACGCGCCCTTCAGGTGCACGTCGATGACCGGGTCGAGCAGTTCGGGCTCCATGTTGTGGAATGCCTTGTCGCGCAGGATGCCCGCATTGTTGATGACGACGTCGACCCGACCGTAGGCGTCGACAGCGGTCGTGATGATGGCCGCACCACCCTCGGGCGTGCTGACGGAGTTGGTATCGGCGACGGCCTCGCCGCCGAGGGCCGTGATCTCGTCGACCACCCGCTCGGCTGCGCCCTTGTCGCTGCCGCTGCCGTCGACCGCGCCACCGAGGTCGTTGACCACGACCAGAGCGCCGCGCTGGGCCATCAACAGGGCGTGCTGCCGCCCGAGGCCACCGCCCGCGCCGGTGATGACCACGACCTTGCCGTCATATCCGAGTTCTGCCATGCGGGCGACGGTACCGGCCACGACGTGACGGCGTGAAACCCGACCGTCCCCGACGGCTGCGTATCACGGGGCCGTCAGCGGGCGAGCTGCTCGAGCGCGTGGGCCTTGAGGCGCTTGTAGTCGAGCTTGCCGTTTGCCGCGCGGCCGACGGAGTCGATGGCGAGCACGTGCTTGGGTGCCTTGTACGCCGCGTGGTGCTCGCGCACGTGCGCCACCAGCGCGGCAGTGTCGAGCACGGCGCCGTCGTGCAGCTCGACGAGCGCGGTGATCGCCTCGCCGAATCGCTCGTCGGGCACGCCGACGACCGCAGCATCGGCGACCGAGGGGTGTGTCTTCAGCGCCTCCTCGACCTCCTCGGGGTACACCTTCTCGCCGCCGGTGTTGATGCACTGGCTGCCGCGCCCGTACAGCTTCAGCGTGCCATCGGCCTCGACCTCGGCCCAGTCGCCCGGGATGCTCCAGCGCACGCCGTCGTGGACCACGAACGTCGCCGCCGACTTGGCCTCGTCCTTGTAGTAGCCGATCGGCGTGCGGCCGCGCAGCGCGACGCGACCGCGCTCGCCGCTGCCGGGCTGGACCTCGCGGCCGTCCTCGGTCAGCACCTTCGTGTTCGGCCCGAGCGAGAACTTCGCGGTCGATGCGATCGATCCTGCGCTGTCGGCGGTGGTCGTACTGGTGGCCATGCCGATCGCCTCGCTGCTGCCGAGGCTGTCCACCATGATCAAACGGTCGTTGTGGCGCAGCAGTCCAGCTTTGGTCTCGGCCGCCCAGATGACACCGCTGCTGACGATGACGCGCAGCGACGAGATGTCCCAGCGGCCCGGCTCGGCATCGAGCGCGCGCAGCAACGGCTTGGCGAACGCGTCACCGACGATCGACATGCTGTTGACGCGGTGCCGCTCGACGGCGTCGAGCAGTGCGACGGGGTCGAAGTGCCGTCCCTCGAGCGTGACCACCGAACCACCGAGGGCCAGGTTCCACATCGCATTGAACGCGCCGGTCCCGTGCATCAGCGGTGCCGCCGGCAGGTTGCGCGGACCCGGCTTGGCGACGCGCGCGTCGAAGTCGTCCCAGCCCGGCACCGTGGGCAGTGGGCGCCGCGACGGTGCGTCGAGACTGCCGACCATGTCGTCCTGGCGCCACATCACACCCTTGGGCATGCCGGTGGTGCCGCCGGTGTAGAGGAGGTAGAGGTCGTCGGGACTGCGTCCCCACGGCGGCACCGTACGACCGGTCGCCGCGGTCGCGGCGGTCTCGTACGGCACCGCCCAGTCGGGGCACACCGCGTGGCCGTCGTCGACGCACAGCCACGTTCGGATGCGCGGCAGGCGCCCGCGTACCCGGTCGCAGCGCTCGGCGAAACTGGCGTGGAAGATGACGGCGACGGCGTCGGCGTTGTCCCACAGGTAGACCAACTCGTCCTCGGTGTACCGGTAGTTGGTGTTGACCGGAACCAGCGCCGCCTTGAACAGCCCGAACATGCTCTCGAGGTACTCGGGGCAGTTGTACAGGTAGTGCGCGACCTTGTCCTGTTGCTGCGCGCCGGCAGCGACGAGCGTCGCGGCGATGCCGTCGGCCCTGCGGTCGAACTCGGCCCAGGTGAACTCGCGGTGGTCATCACGCTGCGCCAGCGCATCGGGCATCCGGTCGGCGATGTGCTCCCACATGTCGGCGAGGTTCCAGCCGGTCGTCATTCCCTCGACGGTAGTGGGCACGTGCCGCGTGGCAGCCATCAGTGACGGGCCCTCACCCCGTCGCGCCACCGACCCGGATCGCCCGTGTGCCGTAAGAACGCGTACGGTCGCGACATGGACTTCGAACTGCCTGCCGACGACGACCCGCGGCGTGCGGCAGTCCGTGACTGGCTCGCGGCGCACCCGCGACCGAGCGGTCGGCAGCTCGCCGAGGCGGGGTACGTGGCACCGCACTGGCCGGCGCCGTGGGGCCTCGACGCCGATCCCGTGCACCAGGTGATCATCGACGACGAACTCGCCAGGGCGGGGGTGCGACGGCCGGTCAACCCGATCGGCATCGGTTGGGCGGGTCCCACCATCGTGCACGCCGGCACCGCGGCCCAGCGCGAGCGCTACCTCGTTCCGATGCTCGCGGGCGAGGAGATGTGGTGCCAGCTGTTCAGCGAACCCGGTGCGGGCAGCGATCTGGCGAACCTCGGCACACGGGCGGTGCGCGACGGTGACGAGTTCGTCGTCAACGGGCAGAAGATCTGGACGAGCCTCGCCCAGTACTCGAAGTTCGGCATCCTCATCGCGCGCACCGAGCCAGACGCACCAAAGCACCGCGGCGTCAGCTACTTCATCTGCCCGATGGACCTACCCGGTATCGAGGTGCGACCGATCCGCGAGATGACCGGTGAGTCGACGTTCAACGAGGTGTTCTTCACCGACGTGCGCATCCCTGCCGACCTGCTGGTGGGCGAACTGCACGACGGGTGGCGCCTCGCCAAGGTGACGCTGGGCAACGAACGGGTCTCGCTGTCGAGCGGCGGGGTGCTGTGGGGTCGCGGCCCGACCGCCGACGACCTGCTGGCAGCGGCGCGTGCGTCGGGACCCGTCACCGACCCGCACCTTCGCCAGCGACTCGCGCAGGTGCACATCGAGCACCGGCTGCTCGACCTGATCCGACTCCGCACGCTCAGTGCGCGGCTGAAGGGGCAGCAACCGGGTGCCGAGGCGAGTATCCGCAAGCTGCTCGCTGACGAGCACGGCCAGCACGTGATGGAGTTGGCGCGCGACCTCGTCGGCGCGTCAGCGATGCTGACCGGCGGCACGGCCCCCGACGGCGATGACATGTCGATGCACCCGCAGGCAGGCTCGCTCGACCATGCCGGGTGGCACCACGGGTTCCTGTTCAGCCAGGCACTCACCATCGGCGGCGGCACCTGGGCGGTGCAGCGCAACATCGTCGCCGAGCGCGTTCTCGGGCTGCCGCACGACGTCGATGTCGCGGCGGGCCTGACGTGGGCCGAGGCGCAACGGCTGCGCTAGCGATCGCGACGCGACCGGTACCGGGTGCTCAGCGCTGCAGTTCGCGGCGGAACCTGCCACCCATGCGCGTGAGCACCACCGCGATCACGACCAGCAGCACGCCCGACACGGCGATGAGCAGTGGCGCGAGGTTCTCGCCCGGGAAGAAGTAGCTGATCGCCCACGGCACGTTGACCAACAGCCCGAGCGAACCGGTGACCGACATCAGCACACGGCCGGGGCGGGTGCCCAGCGCCAGCATCGCGAGCGCGGTGGCGAGGCCGAACACCGTGGCGAACCCCTCGTGCTGCACGCCGGTGAGTGCCGCGCCGCCGACGAGCAGCACGCCGCCGGCGATCTCGAGGGTGACCGGGTGCACGATGCGCCGGCTGACGGCCGCGCCGACCACTGCACCGCCGACCGCCCAGACGACGAGCCCGGTCGCGAGACCGCCGTCATTGGCGAAGTAGCCGAGCGTCGACGGCACGTTGAACAAGAACGAGATGACGGCGAACACGAGCATCGCGATGCGCTCGCCGCGGCTGAGGCGCAGTGCCGGCAGTTCGGCGAGCGACACCACGGCGATGCCCGCGACGATCGCGACGAGTGACCCCGGTTCGTGCCACCGCTCGACCGGCAGCGATGCACCGACGAGGACACCCGCCGTGCCGACGAGCGTCGCGATCCATGGTGCGGGTGTCATCCGTCGCACGCCGAGCGCGAGTACGCACCCGGCGACGACGAGTTCGGTGAACCCGGCGGCGACCGAGCCACTGGCCTGCCATGCGATGACGGCCGCGACGACCTCGAGCGCGGCGAGCGCCGAGAACTGCTGTGCCGGGCGCGACCTGCCCATCCACAGCCCCCCGCTCACGACGAGCACACCGAGTGCCGCGCCGATGGCGATCGACTCGCCGCTCGTCGTGTCGAGCATGTCGTTGGCGATGACACCGCCGACCACGCCGGCGGCAGCACTGCCCGCCAGCCACACGAACCCGCGCAGCCGGGCGAGGGCCGGTTCGTCGGCCTTGACGACGAAGCCGATCGCGACGAGCACCGCAGTGACGCCGGCGCTGACACCCAACCGCGTGCCACCGGCGATGTCCCGCCAGAAACCGGCGACCCACACGGTGATGCCGATGATGCCGAGCATCCCGCCCAGATAGCCGAGGGCCTCGGCGAGCA
>JBMSSR010000202.1:0-5106 GCA_049424465.1 Ilumatobacteraceae bacterium | reverse complement strand
GGTGCCGACGTGGTGTCGGGGAGGCTCGATGGCGTGCTGCACGGCTGCGGCGTGGTGACCTCGGCCGACGACGAGATCGACGTGCTGCTGGCCGCAGACTCGAGGCTGCCGTCGCTGTTGCTCGAGAAGTACACCGCGGCGACGACGCCGACGACGACCAGCACCAGCAGCGTGGCGCGCATGCCGACCTTCTTGGTCTTGCGCACCCGCGCCTCACGGGCGAGTTGCTCGAGACGGGCCTGACGGTTGGCCTTCTGACGTTCGCGCTTTGAGGTTCCCACGAGTTCGGGAGGCTATCGGACGGGTCGGCATGGCGCCGGTCGTGGTCGGCCCGGGGCATGGTCAAGCACGCGTGGTGGTCGGCCGATGAATGAGGTGGATGGGAGGGAGAGCCCATCGGCCGCCGATCGGCGCGAACCCCCGGGTTCGGGACGGGTCGGGTGGTGTGCGACGGCGTGGCGGCCGCCCACCACCCGGCCCCGTCCGCTGCTCGTCTGCTCAGTCGACGTCGGCGCTGTCGTGCGCCTTGGCCATCAGGTACCCGATCGACCGCTCCATCAGCGGGTAGCGGTTGGCCAGCGCCCAGAACTCGGGTCCGTGGCCGGGTTCGACGAGGTGGCACAGCTCGTGGACGATCACCGAGTCGACCACCCAGTCGGGGAACTTGGCGAGCCGGGTACTGAGCGCGATGGTGCGCTGGTCGATCGAACAACTGCCCCACCGCGACGTCATCGAGTCGCTCCACGAGATGCGGGTGGGGAGCGGCAGTTGATGCCGCGCCGCGAGCCGTCGGGCGCGGGCCGGCAGGTCGAGTCGCTCGGCACTCATCTTGCGACGGAACGACGCGGCCATGCGCTCGACCCACTGCGCCTCCTCGGCCCTCGACATCCAGCCGGGCACCGAGACCCGCAGTACGTCGCCCTTCAGCTGCGCGCCCACCGTTCGCCGACGGCGCGCCGACCGGACGACCTCGATCGTGAAGGGTGACGCCCCGGTGTCGGTGGGCACGTCGGCCGACGGCGTTGTCGGTGCGTCGACCACATCGCTCGACGGCTCGGCCGGCTGCGAGGTCGCGTCGTCGGCACTGGGCATCGCTGCGAGGGTAGCGGTGTGTGCACGACCACTACGATGTGCGCATGCCCGTGCTCCGCCTGTTCGCCTCGGCCCGCGAGGCCGCCGGTGTGCAGCAGGCGCGCTTCGACGGGGCGACGGTGCACGACGTGCTCAGCGAGGCGGTCGAGACCTTCGGCGCCGGGTTCGAGCAGGTGCTCGCCAACTGCAAGGTCTGGGTCAACGGCGAGCCGGCCGACGCGGCCGACGTGCTCGCCGCCGACGACGAGGTGGCGGTACTCCCGCCCGTGAGTGGAGGATGCCGATGACCACCACCGACCCGCGATCACTGTCGCTCGCCGACCTGCGTGCCCTGCGCACCGAGCTGCAGCAGCAGGACGACGTCGTCAGCTACGTACGCCGTCTTGCACAGGTGCGCCTCGACCTGGTGCGCGCGGCACGCGCCCGTCGATCGGGTGGCGCCGAGCCGTCGGGCGACATCACCGGCGACCTGTCGTCGATCCTCAGCTCGCACCTGGTCGGGGGCGCGGCCCGTCCGCCACGACCCGCCGACGACTTCAGCGACCATCCGCTGGCACTCGAGCTCGAGGTGCTGTGCCGCGACGCGGGCGGCAACGACGTCGACGCGCTCGACGATGCCGAACTGGCCGAGTACGAACAGCGCTTGTCAGCCTGGGAGTCGGCGCGCTCGTCCGAGCGCAAGGAACTGTTCGGTCGCATCGATGCGCTCAGCGCCGAGCTGGTGCGGCGCTACCGCGACGGCGAGGCCGATCCGACCGGCCTGCTCGCTGACGACTGAGGCGAGCCGTCAGGCCCGGTCGGCGCGTCGACCACGCAGCACCGCGAGCGACACGACGCCGCTCAGCACCGACGCGAGCAGGATCGCCATCTTGGCGTCGGTCACCTGACGTTCGTCGGTGAACGCAAGCTCGGCGATGAACAGGGCGACGGTGAAGCCGATGCCTGCTGCCGCGCCCGCCCCTGCGAGGTGACGACCGCTGGCCCCGTCGGGCAGGTCGACCCGTCCGGTGCGCAGTGCGGCGCGTGCGGCGACCAGGACACCGACCGGCTTGCCGACGAGGAGGCCGACCAGCACACCCCACGCCACGGTCGACCCGGCGGCATGGCGCAGGCTCGTTGCCGACACCTCGATGCCGGCATTGGCGAGCGCGAACACCGGGACCACGACGTAGCCGGCCCACGGGTGGAGCAGGTGCTCGAGCCACTCGACGGTGCTCACCGTGGCGCGCGCCGAACGCGCGGCCTCGAACGAGTGGTCGTCGGCGGACAGCGCGGCGGTCCGACTGGCGAGCGACAGGTCGAGATCGGCCTCGAGCTGCTCGGCGTCGACGAGGTCGGGTGCCACACGTGGTGTCGTGGGGGCGAGCAGTCCCATGGCCACACCGGCGAGCGTCGGGTGCACGCCGGCCTCGTGCAGCGAGTACCACAGCACGACGCCGAGCGTGACGTAGAGCGCGATGACGTTGATGCCGGCGCGTCGCGCTGCGAGCGTGACGACGAGCGCGCCGGCGCCGACCGCGAGCCACTCGGCCTCGACGCCCGATGCGTAGAACACGGCGATGACGATGATGGCCCCGATGTCGTCGGCGACGGCGAGGCCGAGCAGGAAGGTCCGCACCCCGCGTGGCACCTGCGGACCGGCGAGGACCACCACACCGACGGCGAGCGCGATGTCGGTGGCCATCGGGACGCCCCAGCCGTGCGCGGCGTCGCGACCGGCGATCAGCAGGTACAGACCCGCGGGCACCGCCATGCCGCCGAGCGCGGCAGCGACCGGCAGCGCGGCGGCGCGCCGGTCGGCGAGGTGACCGGTCGCCGTCTCGCGCCGGATCTCGAGCCCGACGACGAGGAAGAAGAGGGTCATCGCCGCGTCGTTGACCCAGTGCCGCAGGTCGAGCGTGAGCGAGAACCCGCCGGCAGACCAGCCGCCGACCGTGCTCCACAGGTCGTGGTACGTGTCGCGCCACGGCGAGTTCGCCCAGACGAGGGCCGCAGCCGCAGCCGCGACGAGCAGGACGCCGCTGGCCGTCTCGGTGCGCAGGAAGTCGCGGAGTGGCCGCAGTACCCGCACGCCCGGCGTCTGCTGCGTGGTCATGGCGCATTGTCGCACCCACCGACCCCCCGGACGGTGGTCGTCCGGCCTCCCGGTGTGCCCGGGCGACTCCTCGCACGACTGGCCGGGAATCGGGCCCACCTCGCTAGCGTTCGTGATCCTGTGCAGCGGGTCGCGGTGCTCTCCCTCCACACCTCGCCCCTGGCCCAGCCGGGCTCGGGTGACAGTGGCGGCATGAACGTCTACGTGCGCGAGTTGGTGTCGGCCCTGTCGCAGGCCGGCGTCGAGTGCACGACGTACACCCGGCGGACGTCGGCGGCCCAGCCCGAGATGGTGCAGGTCGAGCCCAACCACCGCGTGGTGCACGTCCCGGCCGGGGCGTTCGACCTGCCCAAGGAGGCACTCCCCGAGGTGCTGCCCGAGTTCGGCGACCGGGTGATGCGCCACCTGCGCAGCGAGTTCCCCGCCGATCTCGTGCACGCCAACTACTTCCTGAGCGGCCTCGTCGCCCACCGCATCAAGCACGAGCTCGACCTGCCGTTCGTCACCACCTTCCACACGCTGGCGAAGGTGAAGGCCGAGGGCGGCGACCACGAGTCGGCATGGCGGCACGAGGCCGAGCAGGAGATCATCAACTGCGCCGACGCGATCTGCGTCAACTGCTCCGAGGAGGAGCACCAGTTCCGCCGTCTGTACGGCGAGCCCCGCGGCCGCATGGAGATCGTGGCGCCGGGTGTCGAGCACGCGTTCTTCGCGCCCGGCGACCGTGCCGGCGCACGACGCGCGCTCGACCTGCCGGACGACGTGCCCGTGCTGCTGTTCGTCGGCCGCATCCAGCCGCTGAAGGGTCCCGACGTCGCCGTGCGTGCACTCGCCGCGCTGCAGCGCCGCGACGCGCTGCTGCTGGTGGTGGGTGGCGCGAGCGGGCAGGAAGGCGACGGCGAGCTCGCCCGGCTGCGCGCCCTGGTGCGCGAACTGGGTGTCGAGGACCAGGTCCGCTTCGTGCCGCCGCAGCCACACCACATCCTGTCGACGTACTACCGGGCCGCCACGGCGGTGGTGGTGCCGAGTCGCAGCGAGAGCTTCGGCCTCGTGGCGCTCGAGGCGTCGGCGTGCGGCGTGCCGGTGGTGGCCAGTGCCGTCGGTGGATTGCTCACCCTCGTCGACCACGGCGAGACCGGGTACCTGGTGCCGGGCCGCGACCCGCAGGTGTTCGCGAACTACCTGCGCGAGATCATCGACCACCCGTCGCACGCCGAGGGACTCGGTGCGCGCGGCGCAGATCGTGCCAAGCGCTACACGTGGAGCTTCGCGGCGGCACGCCTGCGCCGCACGTACGTCGATCTGCTCACTCGCGAACCCGTCGCCTGCGGCTGAGGCGATGTCCGACTATCACCTGCCGCCCTCACTCGCGGTCTTCGAGCGGCAGATCGACGAGTGGCTGGCGGGGTTCGCCGCCGGCAACCCGATGTTCGAGGCGATCGAGCGCGGCGAGCCCGGCGACTCGCTCGAGCCACGGTGGTACGTGCGCCTGAAGGGTGACGAGAAGGACCACATCACGATCTGGTTCGCGCTCGGCCAGCGCACCCTGCGCTACGAGGTGTACGTGCTGCCCGCACCGCCCGAGAACGCGGCGCTGGTGTTCGAGACGGCGCTGCGGCGCAACGACCGCCTCGTTGGCGCGCACTTCTCGATCGGGGCCGAGGACGCGGTCTACCTGCGCGGCGAACTGCCGTTGTCGGCGCTCGACGAGGCCGAACTCGACCGCATCGTCGGCAGCCTGTACGCGTACGTCGAGCAGTCGTTCCCGGTGCTCGTCCGGCTGGCCTTCGCCAGCAAGTTCGCCGGCTGACGCGCGCGGACGCCGCTCCGCTTCGGCGCGACGCCATGACGGAAGTCGCCTGCCGACCGACGCCTCCCGCTGTGCCCATCTGGGCGCGGGGGGGGGGGGGGGGCGGGGG